>NZ_JAVDPZ010000003.1:0-219649 GCF_031453995.1 Nitrobacter vulgaris
CGCGCCAACAGCGCTGGCGACAGTTGCCGTATCGGTCAGAGCGGCAGGCTACCGGAAAAGCCCGATCGATTTACATGCGAGCTATTGCATCGCGAACTTCACATTCGGGATTCCGGCGCCTTGGATGCCGAGATGAAGCGCCAAATGGGACGACTTCGAAAAGAACCTTGCAGGTGGCCGATACACGCGACAAACTCATCGAGCGCCGATGATCAATTAAAGAACATCTTGACAACGGGTACCAGGACAGATGTCAGCGGCTGGAATGACGTCGGAGATAACGCCTGAACTACTTCCCTTCCTCCTTCGCCGGATGTTTTCCGTCCTCCTTCGTCGGGGACTGCGGCTGTTTCTTGCTCGCCGCCTGAAGTTCAGCCACCGCCTTCCGCAGTTCCGCAACTGTGCTCTCAAGCACCTGCATCTGTCGGTTGGCCGCATCGATTTTCTGCCTGCTATCGGTGACATATCTGCTGAGGGTGGTTTGCAGAAAATTGATGTTGCTCTGCAAGCAACTCGTCCGCCTCTCCATCGTCTTTTCGACGGTGCAGATCTCAATACCGGGAACGTCCTGCGCCAAGGAAGCGCAGAGGCCCAGCATATAAAGGGGCCCGATCATCAACATCAACGGAAGGCGTCGGTCGCTCATCGAAACTCTCATCCCACACAATGATTCCCTGAAGGCAGCTTTGCAGAACGCCGATCAAGGGGCGAGGATTATCACGCGACCTCATACTGTGGCGGGCAAACCCACGCGGCCCGAACAGCACCCGGCAGTTCCTTGGATTAGATCTCGGGCAGCGCAATTCATTTCAAATCGCGCGCCGCCGCGTTAGGCGCCATTAACGCTGGCGAAGAAAACCTTGCGATTGTGCAACCAGTTGTTCGCGAACCGGATTTAGTCTCATTCGGTATCATGGAACGGTGATGCATATCGACTGGCGAATAGTGTTGGGCCCGGCTTTCGCGATTTTGATCGCAGGCGCGTCCATCTATGCCGATCGCAACGTTGCCGCCTTTCCCGACCTGTCAGCGCTATATATTTGTGTCGTCGCCCTCGCCGGATCGCTTGGTGGCACAGTTTCCGGTCTGATCAGTGCCGGAATAGCCGTTTTAGCCTCCGCAGGAATTCTCAGCGACTACAATGCCACGGTCGCTGACGGTTCCATCGTTTTACGTCTTGGATTGCTGACCTTGACCGCCGGCGGCACCGCCTTGATCACCGGATTGTTGCGGTTGCGGATGATGAATGCGCTCAGACGGGAGCGCGAGCGGCACGCGACAGCGGCACGGCTGTCCACCGCCCTCAACCAGACCGACATCGGGATCGTCTTGCTCGACGCGGACACCCGTGCCGAATTCATCAACCGCGCGTTCCGGAATTACTTCTCGCTGCCTGACGCGAAGGCCGACAGCAAGCCGCCGTTTATCGCGCTGATGTATCATGGCCGCGATACCGGCGCGTATGAACTGCCGCAAGATGAGCTTAGCCATTTCATCGCCGAGCGCGTTGGGATGGTACGCGCGGGCGATCCGACCCCGATAAATATCAAACTCAGAAACGGCGAGGTGCTGCGCTTCATTTGCACGGCGCTTCCGGACGGCGGCCGAATGCTGAGTTATGCGCCGGTGACCGATCTCATTCGTCGCACCGACAATCCGGCGGATGCCGACTACTACCTCTCACTGCGCGGAAGAGACCGACGTCTCCCGATCCATCGCCTTCGCGCGGCGGAATAATCTCGCTTCTGAAAGGATTTCATCCGTATCGATCCGGAACTATGGTTGCGCATCGATCAACCCGGCCTAGAGTCTTTCACCGCTTAACGGAAGCGGTGAAAGACTCTAGTTTTTTTTGATTGACGCGTTTTCTTCACGCGAACCGGATTCCACTTCGTTCGAAAACGCTATGAGAGCACACCCGCCGCCATGACACGCCAGACCGGACAGCAAGCCATTCGCCGCCTCGCCTGTTCCGGATGCGGAACGGAATTCACTTGCGATCTATCTGGCAACTGCTGGTGCGCCGAGGAGGCCGGGCGATTGCCAATGCCGACCGAAGGCGGCGATTGCCTCTGCCGCGATTGCCTGCGAAAGGCCGTGTCGAGGTCATCATCGCCGAAGGCGTGATCACGGTATGTGCATCCGTGTGATTGCGCTCTTTCTTGCGGGCTGGATTCGCCCCATATTGCCGGCATGGCGAAGCCTCCCAGTCCTCCTAAACAACCCGGTAAACCGCCGAGCGCTCAGAAGTCTAAAGCCCCGAAATCGAAGGCACATCGTCCCGAGGTGCAGCCGATCGGACCTGCGCTCGCCGAATTGCTCAATCCGGCGATTAACCGCGGCGATGCCGGCCTCGGGTCCGGCACCGGATTGCAACCGCCACCGGACAATTCGTGGGACCGCCGCTCCGGCGGCGAGGCTGCGGCGCATCGCGCGCGAGCCTCCACGCGCGGCAAGGACGATGCGACGGCAAAACGGGATGCGTCTCGCTCCCCTCCCGTTAGCGGAGCGAGTGACAGGGACAGGGAAGTCTCTCCCCTCAAGGACGAGGTAAAGCAAAAGGGCTTCGAAGAAGCGCCGCAAGCGGAATTCGCGACGCCGAACTACGGCACCTCCGCCACCATCCCGACGCTCGACCCGGAACTGGCGCGGCAGTTGGGCCTCCCAACCGCCGAGGATGACGATGAAGCGTTGGCGCGGCCACCGCGCAACAAGATGGAAGGCCTTGGCGTCAAGGCGACCGCTGAAGCGCTCGAGAATCTGATCCGCGATGGCCGCCCCGAATTTCGCGGCGACGACGGCGGGATGAAAGTATGGACACCGCACCGGCCGCCGCGACCGGAGAAGAGCGAAGGCGGCGTGCGGTTCGAGATCAAGTCGGAGTATCAGCCCAAAGGCGACCAGCCACAGGCAATCCGCGAACTGGTGGAAGGCATCCAGCGCAACGACCGCACCCAGGTGCTGCTCGGCGTCACCGGCTCCGGAAAGACCTACACCATGGCCAAGGTGATCGAAGCCACGCAGCGTCCGGCCCTCATCCTCGCGCCAAACAAGACGCTGGCAGCGCAGCTCTACGGTGAGTTCAAGAATTTCTTCCCCGACAACGCGGTGGAATACTTCGTCAGTTATTACGACTACTATCAGCCTGAAGCCTATGTGCCGCGCACCGACACCTATATCGAGAAGGATTCCTCGATCAACGAGCAGATCGACCGCATGCGCCACGCGGCGACGCGCGCGCTGCTGGAGCGCGACGACGTCATCATCGTCGCCTCTGTGTCGTGTATCTATGGTATCGGCTCGGTCGAGACGTACACCGCAATGACCTTCGCCCTGAAGCGCGGCGAGCGCATCGACCAGCGTCAGCTCATCGCCGATCTCGTGGCGCTGCAATACAAGCGCACATCGGCCGACTTCACCCGCGGCACTTTCCGCGTGCGCGGCGACGTCATCGATATCTTCCCGGCGCACTACGAAGACCGCGCCTGGCGCGTGAACCTGTTCGGCGACGAGGTGGAGAGCATCGAGGAGTTCGATCCCCTCACAGGCCACAAGCAGGATGAACTGGATTTCATCAAGGTCTATTCCAATTCGCATTATGTGACGCCGCGTCCGACGCTAGTGCAGGCGATCAAGTCGATCAAATCGGAACTCAAGATGCGGCTCGACGAACTGCACGCGCAGGGTCGCCTGCTGGAAGCGCAGCGGCTGGAGCAACGCACCACCTTCGACCTCGAAATGATGGAGGCGACCGGAAGCTGCGCCGGCATCGAGAACTATTCACGCTATCTCACCGGCCGCCGCCCGGGCGAGCCGCCGCCGACCTTGTTCGAATACGTCCCCGACAACGCGCTGGTGTTTGCCGACGAGAGCCACGTCAGCGTGCCGCAGATCGGCGGCATGTTTCGCGGCGACTTCCGCCGCAAGGCCACGCTCGCCGAATACGGCTTCCGCCTGCCCTCCTGCATGGACAATCGGCCGCTGCGTTTCGAGGAATGGGACATGATGCGCCCGCAATCGGTCGCGGTATCCGCCACGCCGGGCGCATGGGAGCTGAACGAGAGCGGCGGCGTGTTCGTCGAGCAGGTGATCCGTCCGACCGGGCTGATTGATCCGCCGGTCGATATCCGCCCCGCGCGCACGCAGGTGGACGATCTCGTCGGCGAGGTTCGCGCCACCGCAGCGAATGGCTATCGCTCACTCATCACGGTGCTAACCAAACGCATGGCGGAGGACCTCACCGAATATCTGCACGAGCAGGGCATCCGCGTGCGCTACATGCACTCGGACATCGACACCATCGAGCGTATCGAGATCATCCGCGATCTCAGGCTTGGCGCTTTCGACGCGCTGGTCGGCATCAACCTGCTGCGCGAGGGCCTCGACATTCCCGAATGCGCGCTGGTCGCCATCCTCGACGCGGACAAGGAAGGTTTTTTGCGCAGCGAGACCTCGCTGATCCAGACCATCGGCCGCGCGGCCCGCAACGTCGACGGCCGGGTGATCCTCTATGCCGATCAGGTGACCGGATCGATGCAACGCGCCATCGCCGAGACCGACCGCCGCCGCGAAAAGCAGGTGGAATACAACACCGCCAACGGCATCACGCCGGAAAGCGTCAAGAAGTCCATCGGCGATATTCTCAACAGCGTTTATGAGCGCGATCATGTGCTGGTGGAGATCGGCGACGGCGGCAAGGGGAATTCCTGGTCGGACGATGCGATCGCGATCGGCCACAATTTCGAGGCCGTTCTCTCCGATCTGGAAACGCGGATGCGCGAGGCCGCCGCCGACCTGAACTTCGAGGAAGCCGCAAGGCTGCGCGATGAGGTCAAGCGGCTGCGCGCCACCGAGCTGGCCGTGGTCGATGATCCCACCATCAAGCAGCGCGGGGTCGCGGCAAAGGCGGGCGCCTATGCCGGCGCGAAGAAATACGGCGATGCGGCGAATCTGCCAGCGCGTTTGGATAAAGCAGCGCAAGGCAGGCCGACCGGAAAGTTTGGCAAGCGCGGCTCCTCAACTTCAAAAATCCATAAACCCTCGCTCGACGAAATGGGTATCGCCACCTGGCACGAGGTCAAGCCGACCGGCACGCGTCCAAAGCCGCGCAAACCGACGCTCGACGAAATGGGTCCGGGGACCGAAAGCAGGATTTTCCAACCGACCAATTCGCGCGAATCCGGACCTGAATTCGGTCCACGGCCGCGCTCATCCGGCGGCGCGCCGGGCCACAGGGGTGGATGGAAGAAGAAGTGAACAGGCGTCGCCGGTCAAACAATCAGGAAAGGCTCACCGTGCGCTCGACATGACGGATGCCGACGCTTCGAAATGCCGCCGTAGCTGATCGTACTTGCCAAATTCCAAGCCTGTGCAATGATGCCAACCTTCGGCAAATGCCGGCTATACTTTTTCAGTTAGTTGTTTCCGGAATGGAGGACCGCTTGAGCGAGTTGCTTCATCCAAACGCCCCCCACGATCTTCCCTCGTTCATTACAGCGCCCGGTGACACGGATGTCTTGATGGTGGCTGTCGGCGTCATCCTGCTTGGAGCCGTTCTGGCGGTCGGCAATATCTATCTGCGGCTGCATACCCTGCCGGAGCGGATGGCGCACAGATCGCAGAAGCTGCAGTTCGAGATTGTCGCCGTTCTCGGCTTACTGGCGCTGTTTACCCATATGCATGTGTTCTGGGTGGCGGGACTGTTGCTGGCGATGATCGACCTGCCGGATTTCAGCACCCCGCTGCGCAGCATCGCAGGCTCCGTGGCGACAATTGCCGGCGTCCAGCCAGGCACGGCGGCGCCCCGACCGCCGCACGATATCGCGACCGCCGACGCACCGGACTTGGCAAAACCGAACTTGGCAAAACCGGATTTGGCAAAGGCGTCCGACAAAAAAGAACCCGGCGAGGATGACGCCGGCGCGAGCGGGTTGCCGGGTCATGCTTGAACTGCTGCTCTGTTCGCTGCTGACGATCGTCCCCGATTATCTTTACCGGCGCTACGCGCAGGGAAAGCGGCTTGGCCGCGAAATCACGCTCTACTCCGTCTGGTTCGAGCTGAGGTGGGGCATTACCGCCTGTTTGATGCTCACGGTCGCTCTGATCACGGTGATCTTCTATTTCCATCCCTCGACGACGACAGCGACCCTGTACTTCAGGACCGTCCCGATCATCCCCGAGACAATCGGGCGGGTGGCCGAGGTTCATGTCGATTTCAGCGCGCCCGTGAAAAAGAACGACGTGATCTTCAAGCTCGACAGCTCGAAGCAGGAAGCAGCGCTGGAAACCGCTCGGCGCAAGATCGCTGAGGTGGATGCCGCGCTAGGCGCTGCACAGGTCGATATCATCAAGGCGGATGCCCAGATCCAAGAAGCCAAAAGCGCATACCAGCAGGCGTCCGACGAGCTTAACGTGAAGCGCGAACTGCAAAGGCGCAATCCGGGGATCGTCCCCCAGCGCGACATCGAGAAACTCGGGGTCCTGCTCGCGGGACGGCAGGGCACCGTGGATGCGGCAAATGCGGCGAAAGAATCCGCGATGACCCGCATGACATCGCTTCTTCCCGCGGAGAAGGCTAGCGCCGAGGCGGCGCTGGCACAGGCGCAGGTCGATCTCGACAAGACCTACATTCGCGCCGGCGTTGACGGACGCGTCGAGCAGTTTTTGTTACGGCCTGGCGATATCGTCAACCCGATGATGCGATCGGCGGGAATCCTGATCCCGGAGGGCGCCGGCAAACGGTCGCTGGCGGCGGGGTTCGGCCAGATCGAAGCGCAGGTGATGAGGGTCGGAATGGTGGCGGAGGCCACGTGCATTTCGAAGCCGTGGGCCATTATTCCGATGGTCGTCACGAGCGTACAGGACTACATCGCGGCCGGTCAATTCCGTGGCGGCGAGCAGCTCGTCGAGGCGGGGCAGACTCTGCGTCCGGGCTCGATTCTTGTCCTCCTCGAGCCGCTCTACAAAGGCGGCCTGGAGGGTATCACACCGGGAAGCAGTTGCATCGTCAACGCCTACACCAGCAACCACGACCAGATCGCGTCAAAAGATACCGGTGCCTTCAAGCGCTTCGCGCTCCACGCCGTAGACGCCGTAGGGATCGTGCATGCCATGCTGTTGCGCATCCAAGCCCTTGTGCTTCCCGTCAAGACGCTGGTCATGAGTGGGCATTGAGACTTGTTTTTCGATCTCAAGAGCAACATCGTGTCAAAACGATCCCGCGATTGCGACACTTCTCGCCGCTTGCTGGCTTCTGATTCAACCGTCGTTGAATCAGAATCCAGCATTATCTTTTTTGATTGATCATGATCTTTATCCGAAAAACGATTTTCACTTTTCGGGATCATGCTCTAAGCATGAAGCGATTTTCTCTTCACATTGTGCGGGGGCACCATCCATGGCGGATGCCGATCTCGACGTCATCATCCGGCAGCTTGCGAAGCAGCAACACAAAAGCCTGACGGCGGCTGTGAAGACTCGGCGCGACCGCTATCTCGCTCTTGCAGCGAAAGCGAAGGATGTTGCAGGCAAGCAGCGCTTGCGGCAAATGGCGAAACACACGTTCGAGGAAGGCACCGCCGCCGCAAGGCGGCTGCGGATGTCCGCCGACAACGCAGCCGACAGCTACGCACGCGCGATGCGGCGGGCGGCGGACACGTTCGCGGCGGAACAGGCCGTCGCGCCGAAGAAAAAATCCGGAAAGACAGCGAAACCGAAAACGGTGAAGGCCTGACGCTTATAGCGTTTCGAGCGACGTGGATACCGGTTCGCGGGAAGAAACGCATCAATCAAAAAGGATGTATCACGATGATTTTGAATCGACGCGATCCGGAATCGAACGCGATCATTCCAATATTTTAACGCGAGATGCGGCAGGAAACCGCTAAAACTTTTTCTCATCCCGCTCTAGATTTTCGTGCGCCATCAGCTTTGCCGCCGCGTCCCTCGCCTGCTCGGCATCCGCTATCAGCAGGAATTCGTTGCGCGCCAGTGTCACGCCGCTCGCCGTCGTCACCGCGCGTTTGGGACAAATTCCGAAGCAGCCGGTCATCACCACACGCGGGCGCTTCTCGCCGCTCGCCCGACTCAAAGCCTTCAGTTCCGATTTCAGCGCGCGTTTAACCGCGTGGCCGTTCGCGGCGCGCTTGAGACATTTTCTGCAGATCAGTATCGGTGAAGGCCGGCGCGGCCGCGCGGTCGCGGGCGAGATTGAATTTACCATGATGAGCATATAGGCATCGCGCCGATGCGCGCATGCCCGCGCGCCATAATTTCGAACACACGCGGCCGCAATGTGCGGCTTCGGATTGGCGGACTGGCAGAACCCATGGCTTCGAGGATCATACGACGTGCGGGTTTACTGCTTCTGGCGGTTGCTGCCGGCTGGACAACCGGAACCTTATCGGCACAATCGGGAGATGCTGACACTCCCGGCAACACGGCGGAGCACATCGCGCCCGATGGCGACCGACCAACGGATTCCGAAATCGACTGGAGCCAACTCGAGGCCGACGGCTTTACCCTCTCAAAGGAAATGCCGCCGCAGGTTCGCCATTCACAGTCATCGTCGCAACCCGCATCCGACCCCGAACTTGCCTGGACCTCCCGCGATAATGCGGACGGCTCCGCCGCCCTTACCGCAAGACGTTCGGTTTCACCGCTCTGGGACACACGGATCGGGACCGATCTGACCGTCATACGTCAGCCGTCGCCGCTGACGGCGTCGGAACCCGCAGCGAACAAACTTGCAACCGACGCCCGCTCATCGCAGTCCTCGGGTCAGGCATGGGCAGCCGCCACCGCGCCCGGCCTGGGGCGGATCTGGGACAAGACCGCGCTTGAAGCACGGATTGACCCCGCCCGGGCTCAAACCATGCTCGATACCTCGCTCAGCAAATCGCTGCCTCTCAGCGACGGCCGTTATGCGGTTACCCTTCAGAACGGCTACAACGTCACTCAACACGACGCGCTGTCGATCCCGGGCATCAAAGGAACGCGACAGTATAAAACCGACCATTCGGCCAGGCTGAGCCTGACCGACACCGGCACCAGCCTGATCGCGGGACAGTCGCTTTCAACAAACGATAATAAATGGCTTCGCAGGATCGGTGCCGAACAGAAGCTGTTCGACGACATCAGCGTCGCCGGCTCGGTCAGCGAAACGCCGCAAGGTCCCCCGAACGCGAGCCTGACCGCAGCGTTCAAGCGTAAGTGGTGAGCCCGCCAGCGCGGCTGATTTCGGAGATTGAACGCTGCTCGCCGCAGATCGGCCCCGATGTTGTCAAAATCGGCAGCCCTGATACCGTAGCTAGAAACTCGTCGTGCGGGGGGACAACCGCGCTCGCTCAACGCGAAACAGGGAACAAGCCGATGAATGCCACTCCATCTGAAAAAGAAGAACCAAGCGTACCCGAAGCCGATACGAACCTCGCCGCCGTCTCGGAGGTAGAGGCGGGTATTCGCGATTTCGTGCGCAACGACATCGCCTATCTGCGCCGTCCCGCTGCCGGTCCCGCCGCGGGTGCTCCGAACCCCGACGTGAAGCTGGAGCCGAACACGGAAGCAACGGTGAACAACGTCAACTCGCTGATCCAGCGTGTCGCCGGAACTTCGCTCGCCGAGATCGAGAACCTCGTCACCGAACTTGAAACCCTCCGCGATCTGCTTCATGCGGAAGGACAGCGGGTCCAGCGCGAGATCTCGGGCTATGCTCAGCTGAGTCAGGCCGCGATGAAGTCGACCCGGATCATCGCGGACAACGTCGCGCAATGGAAACGCACAGCTGAGAACCTGCGCAACGAGTGAGCATACTGCTCTTGCAGCGAGGATATTAAAGTTTGATCCAGATCGAGCCTGGATCAGACTTTAGTGTCCTCACTTCAATCTGCCGTTCAGTCGAACAGGCTCGATACTGATTGTTCGGCAGCAGTGCGGTTGATCGCCTCGCCGATCAATCCGGCGATCGACAGCAGGCGGATGTTGCCGGTCTTGCTCACGGCGTCAGTCGGCTGGATCGAGTCGGTAATGACCAGCTCTTTCAGTTTTGAGCCGGCGATGCGCGCGGCGGCGGCGCCGGACAGCACCCCGTGAGTGATGTAGGCATAGACGTCCCGGGCGCCGTTGGCGAGAAGCGCGTCGGCGGCATTGACCAGGGTGCCGCCGGAATCGACGATGTCGTCAATCAGAATGCACGTATAGCCCGCGACATCGCCGATCACGTTCATGACTTCGGATTCGCCCGCGCGCTCGCGACGCTTGTCGATAATCGCCAGCGGAGCACTGATGCGCTTGGCAAGACCGCGCGCGCGCACCACGCCGCCAACGTCGGGCGATACCACCATCAGCTTGCCGAGTTCGAACCGCTCCTTGATATCGCGAACCATCACCGGGGACGCGTAGAGATTGTCGGTCGGAATATCGAAAAAGCCTTGAATTTGCCCCGCGTGCAGATCCAGCGTCAGCACGCGATCCGTCCCGGCGCGCGTGATCAGGTTGGCCACCAGCTTGGCCGAAATCGGTGAGCGCGAACCGACCTTTCGATCCTGCCGCGCATAGCCGAAATAAGGAATCACCGCGGTGATCCGGCGCGCAGAGGCACGGCGCAGAGCGTCCGTGATGATTAAAAGCTCCATCAGGTGGTCATTGGTCGGATACGAAGTCGACTGAATTACGTAGACGTCCGAGCCGCGCACATTCTCCAGGACTTCGACGAAGATCTCGTTGTCGGCGAAGCGACGGACGCTGGCTTTCGTGAGTTCAAGCCCAAGCCATCTACCGATTTCCCGCGCCAGCACCAGATTGGAGTTGCCGGCGACCAGCTTGACGGCGCCGTTCTTGGCGGACATCGACGCGTCTCCCCGCGATGTGGTGGATACAACGTTCAACATCCCGTCTCCCGAGAGCCTCTCCGATCCCGCGGAGGCGGTGTATCAAGGAGTGGCCAAGTCTGGCAATACGCAGCCTGGCGGAATCCGGGGTAGATCCCGCCGAATCGGACGTCAATGACCGCTTAATGCGGCGAAGCCGACCACGCTCGCCGACATCGGCCGTCTGCGAAAAAGGGCCGCCCTGCGGTTGCCGGGTGGTAGCACGCGCCCGTTCTGCCCTGAGCGGAGCTTCGCCACACGGCATGAGCGATCATCGACCGTCGGCATCCGGCGCCGTTAATCAACGTCCAGCACGATCGCGTGGACGTGGCGGCCGAAATCCGGTTCCTCGCGATGCACCGAGCGGCGATAGCTGAAGAAGCGTTCGTTTGAATAAGTATCGATGCCGGTATCGTCGATCGTCAGCACGCCAGCGCGTTCAAGCCGCATCCGGATGAAGCCGCCGAGATCGAACATGGCATGGCCGTCGCGCTCCGACCGAACGAAGAACCGCTCATTGTCCTGATCGGCCTCCATGAATCGCGCGACGAATTCGGCTCCAACCTCGTAGCTTTGCTGGCGGATCAGCGGACCAATGGCAACGGCCATGTCGCGGCGCCGGCCGCCAAGCGCTTCCATCGCTTCGATGGTCTTTTCCAGCACGCCCGTCAGCGCGCCCTTCCAGCCGGCATGTGCCGCGCCGATCACGCGGGCCTGCGGATCGGCGAACAGGATCGGACCGCAGTCGGCCGCGGTCACGCCGATCGCAAGCCCGGGGGTTCGCGTGACGATGGCGTCCGCCCGCGGCCGGGATGACACGTCCCAAGCCCTGTCGGCGACTACGGCATCGGACGAGTGGAACTGGTAGAGCGAGAGAAAATTCCCTGGCGCAACGCCCATCATCTCGGCCATGCGGCGCCGGTTCTCGGTGACATGCGCCGGGTCATCCTGCGAACCGATGCCAGCATTCAAACTCGCGTAGATGCTCTGCGAGACTCCGCCTTCACGGGTGAAAAAGGCGTGCCGCAGCCCGGAAACCGTCGAAAGCAGGGTGGATGCCAGCGTCACGGCGCCCTCATCCCACCGCGACGCTCCCGATCGCTCAGTCCCACCAATTCGGTGAGGCCAGGATTGGACACGCCGATCACCTTGAACATCGACCCCATGCCGCCACGGCCTCCCTCGGTTAGACGCTTCAGCGCCGTCGCGATGCTGTCGGATATTTCAGGAGTTGCTTTCTCCATCAGGTTGACGGCGCGGGACTCGATGCCGAGCCGTCGCAAAAATTCTCCCTGCGTCACCGGCCCGTGCACGCGGGCACCGACATCCTCGGCTGCGCGGGCAAGCGCTTCGAAATCCACATGGGCTGTCACGTCCACCTGACCGGGATATTTCAGCGGATCGGCGAAGCTGTGCCTTGCGATGGCCTGAAAGGTATCGCCCGCGTCGCTGCGCACATGGCCGTAATCGATGATCAGCGCAGCGCCGCCGTGATCGCGAACGCGGGTTGCGATGGACATGATCTCGGCATCCGGGCGCCACTCGAAAATGGCCCCGACCGGCGCCGCGCGCACCAGCGGCGGCAGCAGCATGTCGAAGCGCAACGTTGGCGCAGCGTTGGCGCCGAACACGAGTTGACCGCTGCCATCGATATCGACAACCCGCTCGTGCCAGCCGTCGTCGCGCTTGACCATCTGATGGATCGGAAGCACGTCAAAGTATTCGTTGGCGAGGATGATCGCCGGTCCCTCCGGCACCTCGTCCAAGCTCGCGTGCCAATGGATGTTCGGCGTGCTGGACAGCGCCGCCTTCTGCTTTTCCCTCAGCTCCGGATTGATCTCGATCAGATGGACGCTGAGCGCCTGATACATGGGTGGCAGCACCCGCAACGCGCGTAGCGCATCCGCCATCATGGTGCCGCGGCCGGGACCGAACTCAATCAGCCGCAGCGTGGCCGGAGAGCCGATCGACCGCCACACCGAGGCGCCCCACAACCCGAGCAGTTCGCCGAACATCTGGCTGACTTCGGGCGACGTGATGAAATCACCCTCGCGCCCCAATGGGTCGCGCGCGATATAGTAACCGTGCTGGGGATGGGTCAGGCAAAGCTGCATGTAGCGCCAGACCGGCAGCGGACCGGAGGTCTTGATCAGCTTCTTGATGTCGGCCAGCAGCGGAGAAGGTTCAGCCACGATCGACCTTGCCCGGATTCGGAATCGCTCGTGCGTCTGACACCCGCGAACCGCGGGACCAGGCGGCATAGACAATAGCGAGTCCAGCGATAACCATCGGTATCGACAATAGCATTCCCATGGTCAATCCGCCCCACAGAAATCCGAGCTGTGGGTCCGGCTCGCGAAAGAATTCGGCGACAATCCGCGCCAGCGCGTACAGCGTGATGAAGCTGCCAAGAATCAGCCCCGGCCGCTTGAGCGCGCCGAAGCGGATCATCAGCGCGAGGATCGTGAACAGTACCAGCCCCTCGAGCGTGGCCTCGTAAAGCTGGCTCGGATGCCGCGGCAGCGGGCCGCCGTTAGGAAACACCATGGCCCAGGGCAGGCTCGGGTCAGCCGGACGCCCCCACAATTCGCTGTTGATGAAGTTGGCGATACGGCCAAGAAAGAGGCCGATCGGCCCGACCGCGGTGGCGACGTCCCCAAGCGACAGGATCGGCAGGCCGTGCCTGCGGCAGAACAGGATGACCGCCGCAACGCAGCCCATGAAGCCGCCGTGAAACGACATGCCGCCGTTCCAGAGCTGAAAGATCTGGGCGGGATGGTGGATGAAGAAATCCAGATTGTAGAATAGCACATAGCCGACGCGGCCGCCGACGATGATGCCGATCGTCACCCACAGGATAAAATCGTCGAGCTGCACCACCGAGATCGGCGCCGGTCCCCCCCAGAGCTTCTCGCTCCTGAGCAACGCCCGCGCATAAAGCCAGCCGAGCATGATACCGCCGATATAGGCCAGCGCATACCAGCGGATCGCGATCGGACCGAGCGAAATGGCAACGGGATCGAAGACAGGATAGGTGATGAGGAGAAACATCGGATTCGTTCTATCCAAGGCGGAATGCCCGCGCTTGCCGTGGGCATCCACCTCTCGAACGGCCACGTAACGATTGCAAGGGAAATCCGGCCCCAACAAGGCTTGCGACGGTTCGAGCGGGCTTGAACTGCCGTGTCGGGATCGCCATTCTCTCTCGGTGATATGGCGATCTTGCCGCTAACCGGAGATAGTAGATGACCCAGACCAGCAACCGGTTTTTCGACGAGATTGGACGACTTATGAACGATACCGCCGGGGTGGCTCAGGGGCTCAAGCGTGAGGTCGACGCGGTAGTCCGCCATCAGGCAGAGAAGATCCTGCGCGATCTCGATTTGGTCAAGCGCGAGGAGTTCGAGGCTGTGAAGGAGATGGCGCGGCTTGCGCGCGAGGACAATGAGACGCTGAAGGAACGGATCGCCGCGCTTGAAGCCAGGCTTGGCTCGGCCGGCTGAACGGATGTTTCAGCAGGGTTCAGCGAGCGGGGATGTGCGCGACTGCAACACTGTCCAGCGAATATACGCCATCTGAGTAGCGCTTCACCACGGTCCACGTTGCCAGCGTTACGGCCAGCGTCACGCTCGCGAACAGCAAGCCGACGATCTTCAATCCAGCGCGATCTGCCATGGCGTCCCCCTGCCCCTTACCCTGACGCGTTTCGACAAGACTGTCTGAGGGTTCACAATTCCTTAAAAGAGGCTCGTTTTCGAATAAAATTCCTCCAAACTAGGTCAATCGTGCAACCCCTCAATCCTGCGGAAGCCGGCGCGGCACGAAAACTGAGCCCAAAAAGGAAAAGACCAGTTCGCCGCGCTGGTTCGTGCCGGTGTTACGTATTTGCATAGCGCCCCATTCCGGACGAGAGCGGGAGGCTCTCAGCGATTCGACTTCGCTGGCATAACTGACAGTATCCCCCGCCAGGACCGGTTTCAGCCAGCGCAGGTCGCGAAATCCGGGCGACGGCCCCCACATCCCCGGCTTTTCGCCGCGCGCGGCGGCTTCCGCCGCCTCACGCTGACTGTGCGCGACCATCAGCTTCATCCAAACCGAAACGACATGCCAGCCGGAGGCTGCCAGACCGCCGAACAGTGATTTGCGGCCCTCATCATCGTCGAGGTGAAACGGCTGCGGGTCGAATTGTGACGCGAATGTCTTGATGAGATCGCCGGTGAAGATAAACGAACCGAGATCACGACGCTGCCCGACCCCCATGTCTTCGAAATGGCCGAGGGGGAAATCTTCAAATGTCAGGGTCATGGCGAGAGCTGTTGAAGGATGCCCGATTGTGGCCGCTATTTGCAGCAATCTCAACCCGTACGCCAGCATGCCGCGGCGCGAGCTTGCCGGGAGCGGCCCTTGGGGTAAGTGCCGCCCGGCTCATGACGGCCGCGCGACGCGCGAGGGGAACGGCAAATGTTTGAAATCCGGGATCTGTTTCAGTGGGATCGCTTCATCACGCCCACCATCATCAAGGTATTTTATTGGCTGGTCATTGTCCTGATCGTGCTGTCGGGATTATCCGGCATCTTCGCGGGCCTGACCTCGATGGCCGTCAGTCCCTTTAGTGGTTTCATCACGATCCTTCTGAATGTCGCCGGCGTCCTCGTTGGCATCGTGTTTTCGCGGATCGCAGCCGAATCGATCCTGATCGTCTTTCGTATCAACGAACATCTCGGTGCTATTCGCGATCAGGGCGCGACCCGGTCGTAGCATGATCCGATCCGAGGATCGGTTTTCTCTCGGGACTCATGCCCTGAGCATGATCCCGACTCGAAGGGCCGCGCCAGCGCAACGTGAAAACCGGTCCGGATGAGAGCATGCTCAGCCGGAAGAACTAAGCGGAGCTTGATTCAACGCAGTTGAATCGGACTCTAGGTATTGAACCGGAAATGCATCACGTCGCCGTCGGCGACGACGTATTCTTTTCCTTCCAGCCGGAGCTTGCCGGCATCGCGTGCGCCTGCTTCGCCATTGAGCGCCATATAGTCGGCGCAAGCGATGGTTTCGGCGCGGATGAAACCTTTTTCGAAGTCGGTGTGAATGACGCCCGCCGCACCTGGGGCTTTGGTGCCCTTGGTGATGGTCCAGGCGCGCGCTTCCTTCGGGCCTACCGTGAAATAGGTGATGAGATGCAGCAGGTCGTAGCCCGCGCGGATCAGGCGGTCGAGACCCGCCTCTTCCAGCCCCAGCGTTTCAAGGAAATCGGCGCGCTCCTCACGCGACAGCGTCGCGATCTCGGACTCAATCTTCGCGGAAATCACGACCGCGACCGCGCCTTCCTTCGCCGCATGTTCGAACACGGCTTGCGAGAAGGCGTTGCCGCTCGCCGCCGAGCCTTCCTCGACGTTGCAAACGTAGAGCACCGGCTTTGAGGTCAGCAATCCGAGCATGCGGAAATTGCGTTCTTCCTCAGGCTTGCGCTCCATGCCGCGCGTCGGCTTGCCGTCGCGCAGGAGCTTGAGCGCACGCTCGACCAGATCGAGCTGCTCCTTGGCTTCCTTGTCGTTGCCCTTGGCCTTTTTCGAAAGATTGTCGACACGCTTCTCGAGGCTTTCGAGATCGGCCAGCATCAGTTCGGTCTCGATGGTCTCGATGTCCGCGAGCGGCGCGATTTTGCCCTCGACATGGGTAATGTCGGAATCCTCAAAACAGCGCACGACATGCGCGACCGCATCGACCTCCCGGATGTTGGCGAGAAACTGGTTGCCGAGCCCTTCACCTTTGGATGCGCCGCGCACCAGACCGGCGATGTCCACAAACGTTAGTTGCGTCGGAATGATCTGCGCCGATTTGGCAATCGCCGCGAGCCCGTCGAGGCGCGAATCCGGCACCGCCACGGCGCCGACATTAGGCTCGATGGTGCAGAATGGATAGTTCGCCGCCTGCGCCGCCGCCGTTTCCGTCAACGCGTTGAACAGGGTCGACTTGCCGACATTGGGCAACCCGACGATACCGCATTTGAAACCCATGATTCATTCCGATATTTGGCGCGGATTGCGCAACCGACCCGGATCGCCATAAGCGGGGCTTAACCCGCCTATCCATTTTATTCGAGGAACCAATCGCCGGACCGCTGGCGATGAAGACGATTTGACCTGGCCGTTTACTTGGCGCCGTTGTTGTCCTCTTTATCCTTCTCGGCAAATCCCTTCGCCTGCATCGCGAGATGCACCTTGTTCTGGAACGCCGAATCCCTGGCGGCGACGAGCAGTGCTGCGTTTTCCGCAACGACGTCCACCAGCGCCTCGACCCAGGGACGTTCGCTTTTGGGGAAGTCGTTCAGCACGTGCGCATGCACCAGTTCCTTGATGCCCGGGTGACCGACGCCCAGTCGAACGCGGCGATAGTCGTTGCCAACATGCGCCGAGATCGATCGCAGGCCGTTGTGTCCGGCAATGCCACCGCCGACCTTGACGCGAACCTTGGCCGGCGGGAGTTCGATCTCGTCGTGAAACACCACGACATCACCCTGCGTCAGCTTGAAGAACTGCGCGGCGTCCTGAACCGCGTTGCCGGAGTTGTTCATGTAGGTCGTCGGCTTGAGCAGGATGACCCGCTCCCGGTCGAGCGTGCCTTCGGAAGCTTCGCCCTGAAAGCGGCGGCGCCACGGTGCGAAACCGTGACGCCGCGCGATCTCGTCCACGACCATGAACCCGATGTTGTGTCGATTCCCCTGATACTTCGTGCCGGGATTTCCCAGTCCGACGAACAGGCGCATGACGCGGATCCCCTAGAGCATTTTCCGGCTAAGTGGAATCCGGTTAGCCGTAAGACATTCGCGTTGCGAAACCTCGGCAGGCGGCGTCGCGAATGTCAAATCGCTCCACCGGCCGCTTACTTCTTTTTGTCGCCGCCACCTGCGGGCGCCTTCGCTCCGCCACCTGCGGGCGCCTTCGCGCCACCGGCGGCCGCGCCTGCAGCAGCAGCAGCGGGAGCCGCACCGGCGGCGGGAGCCGCGGTGCCGGCCGCAGCAGCGGCGGCTGCCTTGAGTTCTTCCGCGTAGCCTGACGGCGGCACGATGGTCACCAACGTGACGTCCTCGCGTGCCAGCGGTTTCACGCCGGGCGGCAATTCAACGTCCGACAAATGGAGCGAATGGTTGATTTCCAGTGCGCCGACGTCGGCCTCGATGAACTGCGGGATGTTTTCAGCCGCGCACTCGACATCGATCGCGTGGGTTACGAGATTGACGGTGCCGCCGCGCTTCACGCCGGGCGCGACATCCGCTTTCAGCAGGCGAAGCGGAACGCTGACGCGGATGGTGGCGCCTTCGCCGAGCCGCATGAAGTCCACATGGATCGGCAGATCCTTGACCGGATCAAGGTGGAAGTCGCGCGGAATCACGCGATGCTTCTTGCCGTCCAGGTTGATGTCAAAGATCGTCGTCAGGAAACGGCCCGCCAGAATGCGCTGACGCAGTTCTGGTTCTTCGACCGAGATCGGCTGCGGGGGCTGCTTGTTTCCATAGATCACGCCCGGCACTCGGCCGGCGCGACGCTCAGCCCGGGCGGCCCCCTTGCCGCTCTTCGGACGCGCGTTCGCCTTCAATTCCCTGACGGTCGCCATCGATTTATCCTTGCTTTTCAAAAAGTTAAAGGCCGCAATCGCGGCCCGTTGCACGTCACCGGCAAGCCTCCAGGGGTGCGGGGGCCATGAGACGTGGCGGCGTTCTAACCGCAAACGCCCGAAATAACAAGAAATTGGGCTGAATTTTTCGAACTCTCCGGCTGTCGCGTAAGTCGCTTTTAGCCGTCGGACAGGCTGATCTTTCCGCGTCGGGGAGATTGAGAAAAGGCAGACCCAGGGTCGCCCCAAGAAGGCGCTTCGGTCGTACCCATGCATCGTAACGAGAGATTGCTGGGACAAGGATCAACATCCGAAAATTTTCGAAGATGAAGCGATTGATCGCTCCTTTGAGAGCGAGCGTAACCGTGGGCATACCAACCTCATTTTATCGCCGAGGGTGTAGACATCATCCCGCGCGGGAATCTTTCGTCGATCATCGGATGATGCCGGACTCGCGACAAGCGAGTCGCAACCGCAAGACTCGCGCAACGCGTGTCCCGAGTCCGTTTTGTTCACGGCGTAAACCGTCTCTGCTTTCGATCAGTTGTGGACGACGCGCGCTTTGCCTGTGGACGGACTCCAGGCGGCGTTGCGCCGATTCCGCAAATCACATCACTTGATCCGCGCAGGACATCATCCTCATTCGATCAACGCGTGTGATGGATCGTCTGAAAGATTGATATCCGCCGCGTGCCAGCACCGGCCGTTCTATGAGTGCGTATCAACACAAGCAAAAGCAAGGATCGGGACGGCATGTCGCTGCTCGAAGGCGCTATCGATTCCAAGAACAATCCGCTGGCGGTGGTCGAGGACATTGCCGCCACCAACGATTGGGCGTTCGAGCGTTCCGGCGAAGACGAAATCACAATCGTCTCGAAAGGCAACTGGACCGATTATCACCTCACCTTCACCTGGATGGGTGAGATCGATGCGTTGCATCTCGCCTGCGCCTTCGACATGAAGATTCCGGTCGCCCGGCGCAGCGAGGCCCAGCGCGTGATCGCCGCGATCAACGAGCAATTGTGGGTCGGCCATTTCGATATCTGGACCCAGACCGGAACGATCATGTACCGCCATGCGCTTGTCCTTCCCGAGGGGCTGATTGCGTCGAACGCGCAGTGCGAGACCATGATGGCGGGCGCGATCCACGCCTGCGAGCGCTACTACCCGGCGCTGCAGTTCGTGGTCTGGGCCGGAAAGTCGGCGGCCGAGGCAATGACCGCCGCGATGTTCGACACCGAGGGCGAGGCGTAATCTCGCGCAATTGCTTTTTGCGTCATGACCGGGCTGTCCATCCTCTTGCAATTCGTTCAATGAATGACGGATCGTGGGGTTGTCCGTGCGAAGGTATGCTTCGTACTCAACCCGCGATGACGGGTCTTTTCGCGAACGCTCTTTGACCATCAGGAACCCGCCATGACGATAACGCCGGACATGGAAACTCTCGCGGATATTTCAGGCACTGTCGTTCTCGCCGGCGCCGGGAAGATGGGCAGCGCATTGCTGACGGGATGGCTCGCGCGCGGATTGGATCCGAAGCGCGTCATTGTGATCGAGCCATATCCTTCCGCCGATACCCGCTCGCTCGCCGCCGGCGGCATTCGGCTAAATCCCGCAGCCGAGGAAATCGGTGACGTCGCGGCGCTCGTGATCGCGGTCAAGCCGCAGACCTTCGGCGACGCCGCTCCGACGCTGCGGCCGCTGGTGGGATCTCCGACCCTTGTGGTGTCGATCATGGCGGGCACGACGATTGCCATGCTCGACACGGCCTGCGGCGGCAACATCGTCCGCGCGATGCCCAATACGCCTGCCGCGATTGGCCGCGGCATGACCGTGGCAGTCGCCGCGAAAGGCGTGAACGAGACACAGCGCACCATGGCCGACGCGCTGCTGCGCGCGACCGGGGCGGTGGAATGGGTCGATGACGAAGCGCTGATGGACGCCGTCACGGCTGTGTCGGGATCGGGACCGGCCTACGTCTTCCTGCTCGCCGAGGAGCTCGCGCGCGCCGGCGTCAGCGCAGGCCTGCCTGCCGATCTCGCTGCAAAGCTGGCCCGCGAGACTGTCGCCGGGTCAGGCGAATTGCTGCATCGATCCGATCTCGACGCCGCGACGCTGCGCCAGAACGTCACCTCGCCCGGCGGCACCACGGCCGCAGCGCTCAACGTATTGATGAGCGAGCACGGTCTGAAAGAACTGATGACGCGCGCGGTGGCCGCCGCGACAAAGCGATCGCAGGAACTGGCGAAGTAGTTTTTTGCTGCAGGACTGAAGCGTCCCTGACGATCCGAGGATTTCCGCGAGCGCTTGACGCATCGCCGCACATGCTGCGGGAACGCTCATCCGGCTTGAAGAATTGTCATGACTTGCCGCAACATGGGCCACCCGGACCCGTTTGGGAGAAGCTCTTATGCTTGCCGACGAGGTTGCATCCCTGCTCGATCATCTCGGGGTTTCACCCGATCGCCGGCACGGCACGCGCGCCGTACGCTCGCCTCTGACCGGCGAGACCATCGCACACGTCGAGGATGCAAGTTCGCGACGTGTGGCCGAAACCGTCGCGCTCGCTGAAGCGGCGTTCCGGCAATGGCGGTCGGTCCCTCCACCGCGGCGTGGCGAACTGGTTCGCGTGCTTGGCCTTGAATTGCGCGACGCCAAGGATGTTCTGGGCCGCCTGGTCACCATTGAAGCCGGCAAGATCGTCTCGGAAGGCCGTGGCGAGGTGCAGGAGATGATCGACATCTGCGACTTCGCGGTCGGCCTGTCGCGCCAGCTTTACGGTCTCACGATCGCCAGCGAACGGCCCAATCACCGCATGATGGAGCAATGGCATCCGCTCGGCCCGACCGGCGTCATCACCTCGTTCAATTTTCCCGTCGCGGTATGGTCGTGGAATGCGGCGCTGGCGCTGGTCTGCGGCAATCCGGTAATCTGGAAGCCGTCGGAAAAAACCCCGCTCACGGCGCTGGCGGTGCAAGCGCTGTTCGAACGCGCCGCCGTCAAGGCGGGCAACATCCGCGACGGCTTATGCACTGTGCTGATCGGCGGGCGCGATATCGGCGAAGTCCTGGTCAACGATCCACGGGTGCCGCTGATTTCCGCGACCGGATCGACAGCGATGGGCCGCGAGGTCGGAACGCAACTTGCGCGGCGGTTCGCGCGCGGCATTCTCGAACTCGGCGGCAACAATGCCTCGATCGTCTGCCCGTCGGCGAACCTCGATCTGGCGCTGCGGGCCATCGCCTTCGCCGCCATCGGCACCGCCGGCCAGCGTTGCACCACGCTGCGGCGGTTGTTCGTTCATGACAACGTCCACGACGAATTCGTAGCGAAGCTGAAACGCGTCTATGCCTCGGTCCGGATCGGCGACCCGCTCGCAAGCGACGAGGTGCTGGTCGGTCCGCTGATCGACGAAGCCGCATTCGAGACCATGCAATGCGCGCTTGAGGAGGCACGGGCGCACGGCGCGCGGATCCACGGCGGTGAGCGTGTCGAGGAGAAACGGCTTCCCAACGCGTATTATGTCCGGCCGGCATTGGTGGAGATGCCGGCGCAGACCGGCCCGGTGCTGCGGGAGACCTTCGCACCGATTTTGTATGTCATGAAATATACCGACCTTGACGCGGCGATAGAGCAGCACAATGCGGCTGCTCACGGGCTGTCGTCCTCGATCTTCTCGACCGACATGCGCGAGGTGGAGAAGTTCCTCTCAGTGGCAGGCTCCGATTGCGGCATCGTCAATGCGAACATCGGCCCCTCCGGCGCCGAGATCGGTGGTGCGTTCGGCGGAGAAAAGGAAACGGGCGGCGGCCGCGAAGCCGGCTCCGACGCCTGGAAAGCCTACATGCGTCGCGCCACCAGCACGGTGAATTACGGCGACGATCTTCCGCTCGCCCAAGGCGTCCGCTTCGACATCGATTGAGGCGGAGTTCAGGGATCAGCTTCCGCGCGAGCGAATTCGTCCAGCACTTCGGCGACCCGGTCCGCCACCCAATCGATCTGGGATTCTTCGATAATCAGCGGGGGCGCAAAACGAATGGTGTTGCGGTGAGTGTCCTTGGTCAGCACGCCCGCCTGCAACAGCCGCGTTGCTACCGCGGCGGCGTTGGCTAAATCGCGATCCAACTCGACGCCCGCGAACAACCCCCGCCCTCGCACCTCGCGAATGATGGGATTTTCGATCGCGCGAAGCCGTGCAAGCAGATGCGTGCCAAGGCGCGCGGACCGCTCGACCAGTCTCTCGTCCATCAACGTATCAAGTGCGGCCAATCCGACCGCGGCCGCAATCGGATTACCGCCGAAGGTGCTGCCATGGTCGCCGGGCGTGAACACCTGCATCACCTCGCGCCGCGCCAGGAACAGCGACACCGGCAGAAGTCCGCCGCCCAACGCCTTGCCCAGTGTCACCGCGTCCGGCGTCACGCCGTCGTGCTGGCAAGCCAGCAGCCGCCCGGTGCGACCAAGGCCGGACTGGATCTCGTCGCAGATCAGCAGGACATTGTGCTCCCGGCAGATGCGCGCGACCTCGGCAAGGTAGCCCGGCGGCGGCACGTTGATGCCGCCTTCGCCCTGGATCGGCTCGACCAGGAAGGCCGCGGTGTTCGGCGTGATCGCGGCTCGAAGCGCCGCCACGTCGCCGAACGGCACCGACCTGAAACCGGGCGGAAATGGACCGAAGCCGTCGCGATATTGCGCCACAGACGAGAAGCCGACGATAGCGATGGTGCGGCCGTGAAAATTGCCGTCACAGACGATGATCTCAGCGCGGTCGGCCGGCACCCCCTTGACCGTGTAGGCCCATTTGCGCGCGGCCTTCAGCGCCGTCTCCACCGCCTCGGCGCCGCTGTTCATCGGCAGCGCCAAGTCCATCCCGGTCAAACTGCAAGCGCGGGCGAGAAAGGCTCCGAGACGATCGTTGAAATAAGCGCGCGAAATCGTGTCCAGTTGTCGCGCCTGGTCGGTGAGCGCCTGTATCAATCGGGGATGAGAATGTCCGAAGCTTGCCGCCGAATAGGCGCCCATCATATCGATGTAGCGTCGCCCGTTTTCGTCCCACAGGTAGACGCCCTTGCCACGCACGATGGTGACCGGCATCGGCGCATAGTTGGAGGCACCATAGCGCATTTCCAGCTTAACCGAGCCGTCCATGTCACCCGCTCCCTCAATTCGAGTGTGCTCGAGGCCGTAGAGCATCATGCGCTCCTCCTGGCCAGACCGCAACGAGCCCGTATTCAATGTGGGACCTCAGAACCGGGAAAGCTAGGCATGATCCGAGCGCAGAAAGAACACGCTTGCACCTACACCGGCACCCGCACGGTCGCGCGCAGACCGCCCATCGGACTGTCACCGAGTGTAATGTCACCGCCATGGGAGCGCGCGATGTCTCGCGCAATAGCGAGGCCGAGACCGGAGCCGCCCTCGTCCTGATTGCGCGCGCTGTCGAGTCGCAGGAACGGCTTGAAGACCTCCTCGCGCATATCCCGCGGGATGCCCGGGCCATCATCATCGACCATGACGGTGAGCCATCGGTGATCGCGATGGCCGTTGATGGCGATGGAGTCGGCATATCGTGCCGCGTTTGACACCAGATTGCCAAGGCAGCGCTTGAACGCTGCCGGCTTGACGGTGGCGACGGGAAGTCCGTTAAATATCGCCGTTGCTGCGTGACCGTTGCGCTCGGCATCGCTTCGTAACTCCTCGAGAGCGGAAGCCATGTCGGTCGGCTGTGCATGTTCGCCGCTGTCACCGCGCGCGAAAGCGAGATAAGCCTCGAGCATCCCGTGCATCTCGTCGACATCCTTCCGCATGCCATCGACTTCCGGACTGTCGCCGATCAGCGCCAGCTCCAGCTTGAAGCGGGTCAGAATCGTGCGCAGGTCATGCGACACGCCGGCCAGCATCGCGGTGCGCTGCTCGATACTGCGCTCGATACGCATCTTCATTTCGATGAACGCATGCGCCGCGCGGCGGACCTCGCGCGCCCCGCGCGGACGGAAGTTCGGCGCGTCGCGGCCCTTGCCAAAACTCTCGGCGGCGTCCGCCAGCCGCAGGATCGGCTTGATCTGGTTGCGAAGAAACAGCACAGCGACGAACAGCAGGATCGACGACGTGCCCAGCATCCAGAAGATGAAGATTTCCGAGTTTGACGCGTAGGCGGCGCTGCGCTGCGCAAACACCCGCATCACAGTGTCGTCGAGCTGAATTCTGATCTCCACCAGATTGGACCGTCCGACCGTATCGATCCAGAACGGCTTGCCGATCTGCCTGCTGATCTGCACCGACAGCGACTGGTCGAGCAGGGTGAAGAACGGTTTCGGCCCGGGCGGGGGCATATCGCCCGGAGGCAGGAAATCGACGACCAATCCGAGCCGCTGCTGTGCGATGCGCCGGATCGCCGTACGGTCCTTGTCCTGCGGGTAATCCTTGTACACATCGATCAGCGCGGCGACGTCCTGCACGACTGCCGCCGACAGACGTCGCGTCACCGTATTCCAGTGGCGCTCCATGAACACGAAGGCCACGACCGATTGCAGCACCACCATAGGAACAATCATGATCAGCAGCGCACGGGCATAGAGGCCCTCGGGCATCCACTTTTTGAACGCGTGCCCAATTCGGCTATTGACGACCATGACCCGTCGCAACGCCGTGCGGACTAGCGTCAGACCGGCATCGAGGGTGGTCGTTATCGACGTCAAGGGGCTGCGACCAGGCGATAGCCTACCCCGCGCACCGCCTGAAGGAATAGCGGATTGGCGGGATCGCGCTCGATCTTCCTCCGCAACCGGTTGATCTGGACATCGACGGCGCGCTCGTTCACGGTGCCGCCGCCGTTGAGTTCGCCGCGGCGAACCGTCTCGCCCGGGGTGGCCGCGAGCATACGCAGCATCTCGCGCTCGCGATCAGTGAGATGAATGACGTCGTCGCCCTGACGCAGCTCACCGCGCTCCAGATGATAGACATAGGGTCCGAACGCAATCGATTCGCTTCGCATCATCGGCAGCGGCATCGTACGCTTGAGGATATTCCCGATCCGCAGCACCAGTTCGCGCGGCTCGAACGGCTTGGCGAGATAGTCGTCAGCACCGATCTGCAAACCCTCGATGCGGTTCTCGGCCTCGTGCAGGGCCGTCAGCATGATGATCGGCACCGGAGACGAGGCACGGATGGAACGGGCGAGATCAAAGCCGGTTTCGCCGGGCATCATGATGTCCAGGATCAACAGGTCGAAATGCAGACCGAGCAATTTCGAGCGGGCGGCCTTGGCGCTCATGGCCGTGGTGACACGGTAACCCTCCCCCGCCAGAAAGCGCGACAACAGATCCCGGATGCGCCGGTCATCGTCGACCAGCAGCAGATGCGGGGCGTCGTCGGCCAGCTTCACCTGCGCTCGCGCGGTCCCTGCCGTTTGCGTTACTGTCATGCCTTCACCATCTTGCCGTCCGCTCGCAGGATCGCCTCCAGCACCTTGTCAGGATCATCGTGGTCGATCATCCCGAGCAAAAATTTGCGCACCACCTCGACACCGGATGCGTCGAGGCCCCGCAGCGCGCGTTTGATGCGATCGGTCTGAAGGCCCGCGAGCTGCGCTACCAGCGCCTCGCCTTTCGGGGTGGCGAAAAGAAGGCGCTGACGGCGGTCAGCGTCGCCGGCCTTCTGCACGATATAGCCCTCGTCGAGGAGTTGCTTGAGCACTCGCCCCAGCGATTGCTTCGTGATCCGCAGCACATCGAGCAAATCGGCGACGGTGAGCCCGGGGTAGCGATGGACGAAATGCATGACGCGATGATGCGCGCGGCCGAAGCCAAGTTCCTCAAGCACATGATCAGGATCGTCAACGAAATCGCGATAGGCAAAGAACAGCAGTTCGATGATGTCCCAACGCGTCTCCGCGGATCGCCTGCCGGGCGTCTCAGGGCCGGAAGTGACCATGGCGGTCGGGGCCGAGAGTTTTATGTCAGCCATATTGACATATCTGGTTTCAATGTTACAAGTCGGCTGTCTGATGCGAAATATAATAACGTTTCGTCCGGGGCCGACTGTTTATCGACCCCCGACACGAGCGTGCGAGACCACGCAGCCCGGAATTCTGATCGGTGCGATTGCCGGGCGGCATTTCGGTTAACATACTGGACTTCGCGCCTTCCGCCAAAGCGGAAACCGCCTTCGCATGGCAGGCAGGGGCACGCAGACAAGGTACTGCAAAGCCGGGAGAATGTTCATGGGAGTTTCGCTTGATACGATCGATGGCGGGACGTCGTTGAGATTCGATATCCAACCGACAGCCAATCCGACGCAGGCGACCGTGCGCGCCGAAAAACTTGCGAACCCTGGCTTTGGCCGGGTGTTTACCGATCACATGGCCGTTGTGAACTTCAATCAGGCGAAAGGCTGGCACGGGGCGAGGGTCGCGTCGCGCGCCAACTTCCCGCTCGATCCTGCGACCGCCGTTCTGCACTACGCGCAGGAGATTTTCGAAGGCCTCAAGGCCTACAAGCGTGACGACGGTGGCGTCAACCTGTTCCGTCCCGGCGCCAATGCGAGACGCTTCCGCAATTCGGCCGAGCGCATGGCGATGGCGCCACTACCCGAGACCGTTTTCATCGAGGCCATCGAGCAACTCGTGCGCATCGACCAGGACTGGATTCCTGGCGGTGAAGGCAGCCTATACCTGCGGCCCTTCATGATCGCGAACGAGGTCTTCCTTGGCGTGAAGCCATCGGCGGACTACATCTTCGCCGTCATCGCCTCTTCGGTCGGCTCCTATTTCAAGGGCGGCCCCGCACCAGTCTCGATCTGGGTATCGGAAAACTACACGCGTGCGGCAGTCGGCGGCACCGGCGCCGTCAAATGCGGCGGAAACTACGCCGCCAGCCTGCGCGCGCAGGCTGAAGCCATCGATCGCGGCTGCGATCAGGTGGTTTTTCTGGATGCGGTCGAGCGACGCTATGTCGAAGAACTCGGTGGCATGAACGTTTTCTTCGTTTTCGACGACGGTTCGCTCTCGACGCCGCCGCTCGGCACCATCCTGCCGGGCATCACCCGCGATTCGATCATCACACTCGCAAGGGAATCCGGCACGAGCGTGCGCGAGGAGCCCTATACAATCGATCAGTGGCGCACGGATGCCGCCAGCGGCAGGCTCCGGGAAGCGTTCGCCTGCGGCACCGCCGCCGTCATCTCGCCGATCGGCAAGGTGTGCTCGGCGCACGGCGATTTCACCATCAATGGCGGCGCCGCCGGATCCGTCGCGATGGGCTTTCGCAAGAAGCTGGTCGACATCCAGTATGGCCGCGCGACTGACCCGCACAACTGGACCCGCAAGGTGCTGTGACCGACGCGCATTCACGCGATTTATTTCGCGGCCAAGACCTCGCGAAACTGCCTGCCGTTTAGGGGCACCAGACCGATCCGCTCACGTCTGACCCAGCGCGAAATCATCAGGATGGCCACGGCCGCGAGGCCCGACGCCAGACCGATCCAGATACCGGTGCCCTGAAATCCGAGTTTGAAGGCAAACAGCAAACTCAACGACATACCGAAGCCCCAATAACCCAGGCCGGCATAAATCATCGGCACGCGGGTATCCTGCAGACCACGCAGCATACCGGCGCCGACCACCTGCGCGCCATCGGCAATCTGAAATACCGCTGCACAGGTGAGAAACGACACGGCAAGTCCGATCACCTCGGCGTTTGCCGCATCGTTGACGTCGACAAATGCGCCGATCAGCCATCGTGGCGCGGTAATCATCAAGACGCTGGTGCTCACCATGAATGCAATCGCCAGGGCAAACGACGTCCATCCTGCGCGGGTAATCCCGTCGAAGTCTCGCGCGCCGTACGCGCGACCGACACGTACCGTCGCCGCCTGCGCCAGTCCCATTGGCACCATGAAGGAAACCGACGCGATCTGAATTGCAATGGCATGAGCCGCGATCGAGGCTGTTCCGAACTGTCCCATCAGGAATACCGCGGCATTGAACACGGTGATCTCGAAGCCGAGCGCGGCACCAATCGGCAGACCGACGCGCCACAGCGTGACGAGACGCGGCCAATCGGCATGCCACCAGTTACCGAACAGATGATAGCGGCGGAACTTGTGGCTAAAGTTCACCACCAGTACCAACCCCGCGAACAGGAAGGTGTTCGACAAAGTCGTTGCGATGCCGGAGCCGCGCAGTCCAAGTGCCGGCAGACCAAGATGACCGAACACAAGCGCCCAGTTTGCGACGATATTGAACAGGATCGCGACCGCCGTCACCATCATCGCCGATAACGGCCGTTCCAGCGCGGCGAAGAACGAGCGTAACGCGATGAAGCCGAGCGTCGGCAGCATGCCCCATTGCAAGGCGCGCACGAACAGCTGAGCATCTGCTGCAAGCTGCGGTTCCTGATCAAACCGAAGCAGGATCGCCTCGGTATGCCAAAGCAGCAGCCAGCTCGGCACCGCAATCAGAACCGACGCCCATATCCCCTGCCGAAACGTCCGCCGCACGTCGCGCACCATATGCAGCTTGCGGCCAAACGCCTCGGCCATCATCGGCGTGGTCGCGGTGACGACGCCAATGCCGAAAATCAGGATCGCGAAGTACAGATTGACCCCAAGGGTTCCGGCGGCCAGCGCGGAAGCACCAACGCGGCCCAGCACGATCACATCTGTCGTGGTCAGCGCGATTTGCGCGAGGTTGGTGAGGACCAGAGGCCAACCGAGCGTCAGGGTGGCCCGGAATTCTCCGAGCCAAACATCGCGCGAGAGTGCGCTATGGCGAGCGTCAAAAAGCATGGCGACTTCGTCATCAACACGGCAATCGGGGCAGAAAGACAATATCGGACGACGGGCACCTCTCACCGTGTCGCCGGAGGTGTCGTATCTCGTTCATTGACCAGCGTTTATAGCGCTTTCAAACGATCAGGCACCGGTTCGCAGGAACAAACGCAACACGCCACACGCTCATGCCGCGCCGGCCGAATGTGCAGATCGATCCGCAAGCCGCGCAGCCTCGATCCAGAACACCTCGCCCTCGGACTCCTCGGTATCGAGCCAGAGCAAATCCGCGCGCGGATAAGCCTTTTCGATCGCCGGCTTGCAGCGACCGACCTCGCACAACAGTCCGCCGCCGGGCGCGAGATGAGTATTGGCGCCGTCGATGATCTGTCGCACCAGATCGATGCCATCGGCACCGCCGTCGAACGCCATCCGCGGCTCCGCAAGACACTCGTGCGGCAGGCCCGCCATGCCCTTCGCATCGACATAAGGCGGGTTCGAGATAATGAGATCGTATCGCTTGCCACTGACTGCTGTGAACAGATCTCCCTGCGCAACATGGATGCGATCGTCAAGGCCGTGCTCGCGTACATTGCGCGCTGCGACCGCGAGCGCGTCCGCCGACAGGTCAGTCGCATCGACCGTAGCATTCGGAAATGCGCGCGCGGCCAAAATGGCAAGGCATCCCGAGCCGGTACATAGATCGAGCACACGGGTTACGGTTGCAGGATGACGCAAACGCAGCACATCGTCGTCGCCGAAATGCGAATCCAAAATTTCCCCGATGAACGAACGCGGCACGATCACGCGCTCGTCGACATAGAACGGCAAGCCGCGCATATACATCCTGTTGACGAGATAGGCGGCGGGCTTGCGGGTTGCGATGCGCTGCTCAATCCAGCCAAGAATTCGCTGGCCCGCCGCCTTCGGCACGCGCCGCGCGGCCTGCGGTTCGACTTCGTCCGGATGCAGGTGCATGGCTTCGCCGACCAGGAAGGCCGCCTCTGCGACCGGATCGGTGGTGCCGTGCGCGAAAATGACATGCGCGCGCTCAAGCCTTGCGGCTGCATGATGAACATAGTCGAAAATCGTCTCGAGTTCCGGAGTCGAGGTTCTGGCAACGGCAGAGTTTGCAGCCTTTGCTGTGGCTCGCTCCGGCGGGCGTTTTCGGTTTGAGCTGGCGGCCGCGACTTTCGATCGTCCGCCGCGTGCGGCGGTCCTCGCCATCAGGATTTGGCCCAGCGCGCCGCAGCAGTGTCGTCGCGGTCGTGAGCGTCCACCCAGCTTGACCCGGCGGCGCCCTCCTCGCGTTTCCAGAACGGCGCCTGCGTCTTGAGATAGTCCATCAGGAATTCGGCGCCCTGAAATGCCGCCTCGCGATGCGACGACGCAGTGACCACGAGAACGATGTTCTCACCAGGGACGATCCGGCCGTAGCGATGAATGATGGTGATGCCTGTGAGCGGCCAGCGCGAGAGCGCCTCCTCGGCATGACGCGCGATCTCAGCCTCCGCCATACCGGGATAATGTTCCAGCATCAGCGCGGCGATCGCATCGCCACCCTCGCCGCCGGCCTGGTCGCTTCTGCAAATGCCAGAGAAACTCACGACGGCGCCGATGTCGGTGCGGCCGCGCGACAGCGCCGCGACTTCGCGCGCGACATCGAAGTCGGCTTCCTGCAGGCGTATGGTGACGGGAACGGTCATCGACGGAGCCGGAGTTGACAGATCAGCCGCCGGTCATCGGCGGAAAGAAGGCAATTTCGCGCGCGCCCGCGATCGTCGTGTCCTGGTTGACATGCATCCGGTCGATCGCGGCGCGGATCACCTTCGGCTTCTCGAATGCGTGGGCATATTCATCGCCCCGCTGCGACAACCATGCGATCAGATCGGCAACCGTCGCGACGGCCGGCGGGGGATCGAGCGCCTCCTCGGCCTTGCCGACCCGCTCGCGCACCCAGGCGAAATAAAGCACCTTCATTTCTCATCCTCCGCCATGAGGTGGTGAATACCGGCGTGGAAATAGTCCCAGCCCGTATAGATGGTGAGGATCGCCGAGACCCACAACAACAGAAGTCCGACCTGGGTCACGAACGGGAATACCAGATCGCCGGCCTCCCCCGCGAGCAAAAACCCGATCGCGACGAGTTGCGCGGTGGTCTTCCACTTCGCAAGCTTGGTTACCGGCACGCTGACGCGCAACGCCGCCAGATATTCGCGAAGCCCAGATACGAGAATCTCGCGGCACAGGATCACGATTGCCGCCCACAGCGTCCAGCCATGGATGATGCCGTCCGCCGCCAACATCAGCAGGCAGGATGCAACCAGAAGCTTGTCGGCGATCGGATCGAGCATCTTGCCGAGGGCGGAGTGCTGATCCCAGATTCGTGCATAGTAGCCGTCGAAAAAGTCCGTCACAGCGGCCGCAATGAACACTCCGAGCGCCACCCAGCGCAGCTGTAACGGCCCGTCCATGATCGATTGCGCATAGACGCAACCCACCACCACCGGGATCGCGGCGATGCGAGCATAGGTGAGGATATTCGGTAGCGACAGCATGTGCTTCGCGGTCGCCTGGCTGGTTACGGTGCTCATTTCATCTTACCAATACTGTCGCAGGGCGAACGTCAACCGGCCGCGCCGCGCAATTTTGCCGACCTCGCGGCTGCCGCAGTCTTAATTCATTGATCTTAATACGAAAAAGAAGACCGGATATCATAACAAATCCCCTACGCCGGCCGCGCGTGGAAAAAATCGAAGATCCTGCGGGCACTTTCGGCGCTTATGCCCGGAACCTTGCCGAGGTCTGCCAGCGACGCCCGCTCAATCTCCTTTAACGTCCCGAAGTGATGCAGCAGCGCGCGCTTACGCGCGGGGCCAATACCGGGAACTTCCTGCAATCCGGCTTCTCGGATGTCCTTTCTACGCAGCTTACGATGCGATCCAATGACAAACCGATGCGCCTCATCACGCAATCGTTGGATAAAATACAAAATCGGATCCCGTGGTTCGAGCTTGATGGCTGGACGATCCGGCAGGAACAGGGTTTCGCGGCCGGCATCACGGTCCGGTCCCTTGGCGACCGCCACCAACGAGACCCGGCTCAGACCCAGCGCCTCGAATATCCCGCGGGCGGCATTGAGCTGGCCGAGGCCGCCGTCGATGATTACGAGATCAGGCCATTGCGGAACGGCGTCCTGTTCCGATTCAGCTTTCTGCGTCAGCAATCTCTTGAACCGGCGCTCCAACACCTCACGCATCATCGCGTAATCGTCACCGGGGGTCAGGTTATCAGACTTGATGTTGAACTTGCGGTACTGATTCTTGAGAAAGCCTTCGGAACCGGCGACGATCATCGCCCCCACCGCATTGGTGCCCTGGATGTGACTGTTGTCGTAGACTTCGACGCGCTGCGGCGCCTGCGGCAAGCCGAGCACCGTCGCCAACCCCTGCAACAGCCGCGACTGCGTCGCGGTATCCGCCAGTTTACGGCCCAGCGCTTCGCGGGCGTTGGTCAACGCGTGTACGACCAACTCCTTCTTTTCGCCCCGCTGCGGCATTAAAACCTTGACCCCGTAACCAGCCTTGATCGACAGCGCATGGGCGAGCAATTCGCTTTCCTCGATGGGGCGCGATAGCAGGATCAACCTGGGCGGAGGCTTGTCGTCGTAGAACTGGGCGAGAAATGATCCAAGTACCTCCTCCGGCGTGAAAGATTTCTCCGCGCGCGGAAAATAGGCTCGGTTGCCCCAGTTCTGTCCGGTGCGGAAGAAGAATACCTCGACGCAGAAATAGCCGCCCTCCTGATGAATGGCGAAAACGTCCGCTTCTTCCACCGTGCGCGGGTTGATGCCTTGTTGCGACTGGATCGCCGACAGCGCGGCCAGCCGGTCGCGATAGAGCGCAGCGCGCTCGAAGGCGAGATCGTCGGAGGCTTTTTCCATTTCCCGCGCCAGCTCCTCCTTCACGGCGCGGCTGCGACCGGACAGGAAATCGGTCGCCTCGCGAACCAATGCCGTATAGCCGGGGAAATCGATCTCGCCGGTGCAGGGACCGGCGCAACGCCTGATCTGGTACAGCAGGCAAGGCCGCGTTCGGCTTTCGAAAAAGGAGTCGGTGCAGGAGCGCACCAGGAATGCCCGCTGCAACGCCGTAATGGTGCGGCCGACGGCACCGGCGGACGCGAAAGGCCCGAAATAGCGGCCCGGCCGCGACTGCGCGCCGCGATGTTTGAGGATCTGCGGCGCCCAGTGGTCGCCAGTAATCAGAATATAGGGGAACGACTTGTCGTCGCGCAATTGCACGTTGAAGCGTGGTCGCAACTGCTTGATCAAATTCGCTTCGAGCAGCAACGCCTCGGTCTCGGTCTCGGTCGATACGATCTCGACGGTGGCCGTCGCCGCAATCATGCGCGCGATGCGCATCACCTGGCCTGTCGGCCGCGCATAAGACGACAAACGCTTGCGCACGTTCTTGGCTTTGCCGACATACAGCACGTCGCTTGCGGCATTCATCATGCGGTAGACGCCGGGCGAGGTGGGCGCATGGCGAACCGCGTGTTCGATCGCCGCACGTCCGATCGCGAGCGGAGCCTCCGCGATCGTATCGGACGTATCGTCCGGAAGATCAGGCAGCCGCGGCTCGTCGTCCTCGTCGGTCTCAATGGTTGCGGGATCGACGTCCTGTTCCGTCGGCACCCCGCCGCGCCGCCGCATGTCCACTCCGGAACCAGGCGGCTGTCTTGGCCCGATCGGCTTCGCAGGATCGGAGGAATCGGTCGTCATGTCCCTCAGTTAAGCGATGAAGCCGGCCGATGCCAGCGATCCACTCCCAGACAGGGCGAGGCTTTGGCTCTGCGCAAAGCGTCACGCGACCGGTTCCCGACGCGGTCATGCCGATAACACTTTTTTAAGGACAAGAGTCGGCGGGGGCGCCGTCTTAAGAACCGCTTAACTTAAAACTTTCGATAAATCCTACGTATCGAATTTAGCATTTCGTAGCCATACGGACCTGGCTCGCGCGATGTCACGGTGGGAACGGTAAAAGGGTTGGAGTGCCGAGATGACCAAGACAATGATCGCAGCATTGGCTGCAGTGGCATCCACAGCGCTGATCGGCACCGCGCAGGCCGCCGATTTCTCTTACCGGGCGCCCTACACCGTCAACCAGCCGCTCAATGCCTTTAGCTGGGCGGGGCCCTATCTGGGCGGCAACCTAGGATATGCCTGGGGTAGCGTCCAGAACAGCCTCACCAGGCCGGACGGCGTGTTTGGCGGCGTGCAGGCCGGCTACAACTGGCAGAGCGGTGCGCTGGTGTTCGGCCTCGAAGGTGACATCCAGGCCAACGCCGCCAACGATACTTTCGCGGCCTGGAAATTCTCAAATCCCTGGTTCGGCACTGTGCGCGGCCGTGTCGGCTACGCGTTCAACAACGTCCTGGTTTACGGCACCGGCGGTCTTGCCTTCGGTAAACTGCGCGCCGAAACCTTCGCTCTGTCGGAATCCCACACCAACGCGGGCTGGACGGTCGGAGTAGGCGCTGAAGTCGGCATCTACCAGAACTGGACCGCAAAGGTCGAGTATCTGTATGTCGATCTGTCGAGCAGCAATTTCACGATTACGGGCGCGCCTCACAGCTACCAATCCGGAATGGTCCGCGCCGGGGTAAACTATCACTTCTAGAGATCTTTTTGATTTGACGCGTTTTCTTCGAGCGAACCGGATCCCACTTCGCTCGAAACGCTATAACGAGAACAATAATCATCACACCAACCTCCGGCCGCTTGCGGCCGGATTTTTTTTGACGGCAATCCGCCCAGGCAAGGCCGGCTCAATCGGTGATCGCCTCAAGCTTGAAGCGGGCGGCGCCGCCCTGGCCCAGCGGTTTCTCCAGTTCGGGAAGGATGGACTTGAGTTCGGCTCGCAACGTCCATGGTGGATTGACGATCAGAAGCCCAGCCGAAGTGAGTGGACCGTCCGCGGTCTGCGGCGCCACGCTGAATTCCAGTCGCAGGCATTTGTCGGCGTCGCCTCCCGCGACGGCACCGACCCTGCGGGCCAGATCGTCCGTCGCCCGGCGCCGCTTGGCCGGATACCACAGCAGGTAGCAGCCGGTCGGCCATTTGGCGAAGGCTTCGGCGAATCCGCCGGCGAGGCGTTCGAACTCGTCCTTGCGCTCGAACGGCGGGTCGATCAGCACCAGCCCGCGCCGCTCCTTCGGAGGCACGAAAGCGGCAAGCCCCATCCAGCCGTCAAGATCGACCACGTTGGCCTGGGTGTCGCGCCGCAGCGCACCGATCAGGTGCTTGCGTGCAACGGGCTCGATTTCGCAGGCGACCATCCGGTCCTGCGGCCGCAGCAAAGCACGCGCGATCAGGGGTGACCCCGGATAACATTTCAGGTCACGCTGGGGATTGAAGGCCCTGACGATATCGAGATAGGGCGCAACCAACTGAGCAACGGGGTCGGAAAAACGTGCCTGCATCAGCCGCGCAATGCCGGTCAGCCATTCTCCGCCGCGATCTGCCTCCTCACCGGTCAGATCGTAGACGCCCGCGCCCGCGTGAGTGTCGATGACACGGAATGCCGCCGGCTTCTCGTGCAGATAGGTCAGGACGCGGACCAGCACGATATGCTTGATGACGTCGGCGAAGTTGCCGGCGTGGAAGGCGTGGCGGTAATTCATGGTGCTGAGTTCTTTTGGTATTTCTCGGAGCAACGCCATCAAGTCCGGCCAGACGTCTTACCGCTCCAATACGCGCAGAAGGAGACGAAATACTACCCGCCGCGCACCGGAGGCATCACCACCTGGTCCCGGACGCAGGCGCGCCGGTCGATTTCCTCACACGCGCGGAATTGCAGGTCCTTGTTCATGCAGATACGCACTTCGCTGAGCCTGGTCCGGTCGCAGATCACCGCAATTGCGGACTGGCTGAGGCCCGGATTATTCTTGATGAAGGCGCTCTCGATAGCATCGGGCGTCATGCTCTTCGGTGCGGCGAGATCGAGGAATTCCGCCGGAATCTTCACAGCGGCGCGTGATTTGCGGACAGTCTCGAAGTAAGCCTCTGCGCTGAGCCCTGAGCAGGTGCCGTGCTTATCCCACTGGCTGTAGATCAGGCCCGGCGCCGGCATCAAATCCAGCATCGAGGTCATGATACGGCGATCAAGCCGCGGCGCAGGACGCTGGCAATAATCGGGAAAGCCGTGCTCGTATTGCGGCCAAAGGCCGTGCACCACAAAAGAGAACGGTCGCTCGCCGCACTGGCCCTGCTGCGACCGGCTGGTACTGCCGCGTTCCGCCGCGGCAGCGCAGAACGACGGAGACCATGACAGCGAAAGCACATAGAAATCGAATGCGCCGGGCGCATTCTGTCGTTGGTCTTTTGCCGCCGCATCGACCGTCCACCCCGCAAGCAGGATCAGCCACGACAGAACAGACGCGGCCGCCGCGCGAGACACCCACTTCATGACGCCAACTCCTCAGCCCAGCCGGAATCCGGTCCTCGCGCGGTATCCGACGAGAACCAGCCCACCATAGCATAACGACCCGAGGCCGGGACATCTCTGAAGCTTTACAAGGATAGTGTATAAGGGGTTTCCGCCCGCCCTCGTGATGAGAACACGGGGCAAGCCTTTCCCTTCCGGGATCAGAACCGAGCCTATCTTATTTATGGTTGGGCAGTAAGGCAGCCCGGATTATAGGCCCAGTTGCGATCGAGGCCGACCACGCACCACTCGACGCCCTGCCCCATGCTGGCAATCCCGCCGTCCTCGATGATGGAATAATGCACGGTGCGGACTTTGCCGTCGCTGACCATCGCTTCGGCGGTGCAGTAGCGGCGGGGAATATTGTTGGACTCCCGGGGCCGGAACGCCTTTTCATGGACGTTGCCATAGGCAGTGATGCGCAGCGGGGAATTCCAGAATTTCCTTTCCTTCTCCCAAAATTGCGTCGTGATGGTCGGCAACCCGGCCTCACAGCCCGGCAACCGACCCTCATAAGACGGCCCGAACACGGGAAAATTGAAAGCGTGCGCAACCGGCATCGTAGCGAACAGCCCTAATGCTGCGCCGAGCATCGTGCCGACAGCGGGTTTCTTCAAGGATGTGATAAGGTTGCGCATGGAGTTCCGCCGATGAATCTGAGCCTTGCGACGGTGCCGCGAAGCACGCGCAAGGTCAAGTGCGGCAAGGCAACACCCGCGGCCTAACTCCACGATGAGCGGCTTGCCGTTCTTTCCACAGCCCGCTCAGCGTTCTAAGGTTCGAGTCGCAACGATGGAGATGAGGATGAGATTGTTCGGAGCGGCTTTGCTGGCGACGATGACCAGCGCGCTGGTTTGCGGATCAGCGCGGGCCGACTGGGTGCCGCCGCTCAAAGGCAACGACACCGGCGGTATTATCTCCTATTCGCTGGCGCATCAGGCAGATTTTCGCGTGCTTGCAGTCGATCACTGTGCGCGCTACGGCAAAGTGGCGAAGTTCCTCGGCGTCCAGGCCTATCCCGGAGGCTACATCTCATTCGCTTGCCGCTGGGTGCCCTACGGTCCGGATCAGCCTCCGCTGCAGACGCGCTACTGAGCCTGCACCTTCATGGAGTGAATTCGGCGTTCGCTGCCAATTTACAGCAAACGCTGCAAGCGAAACTCCCAATCAGAAACTTCTTAGTGTGGCTGTCCCCGGCTATTCAAAGGGGATACGAATGGCAGGTCCGCGCCACGACATTCCACCGACGGAGTTTGCGATGCGACGGTCTCTTCGGCTCTCGATTTCCTTCCTGCCGCTACTTCTTCTTTCCGCCGCGCCTGCGCTGGCGGAGGTGCAACTGCCGCTGCGCAAGGCCGGGCTTTGGGACATCAAGCTGGACCACGAAGGCGGCAGAATGCCGGCGGTTGTGGTTCAGCAATGCACCAGCGAGGCCGTGGACCGCGAGTTCATGTCGGATTTCGCCCCCTCCGCGAAGCAGAACTGCTCCAAGACTGAGATCCAGAAAGCCGCAACCGGCTATGTCATGGATTCGGTCTGCACCATGGCCGGCACGACCGTGACATCGCACGCCGAAACCTCAGGCGATTTCAACTCCGCCTATACGGTGAACGTCACATCGCATAGCCAAGGCGGCAAGCTCGGAAGCCAAGACAACAAGGTCACCATAGCGGCGAAATGGGCCGGCCCCTGCAAGGAAGGCCAGAAACCCGGCGATGTCGTGATGCCCGGCGGCTTCAAGATGAACGTGCGCGACTTTGAAAAATACAAGTCGATGGTGCCGCACTAGAGCCTTTATCTGCCTCTGACAAAATCAGAAGCGTGGCTCTATGGTTTTGATCTACGCGTTTTCTTCGCGCAAACGGTATCCGCTTCGCTCGAGCCTGCCCAGACAAGACAATGACTAATCCCACCTCACGCCGTGGCGCGTGAGCAGCTTCCGCACTTCGGCGACGAGATCGTTCTCGCTGACTTCAATCTGCGCCTCCGCCTGCTTCTTCAGATACTCAGTGCGGTCCTCGATCGAGGTCAACCCCGCGCCCGCGATCAGATCCTTGATCTGCACCTTGCCGTTGGCCTTCTCGTCGCTGCCTTGAATGATGGCGCACGGCGAATGGCGCTTGTCGGCGTATTTCATCTGCTGGCCGAGCGAATGCTTCGGATTGCCGAGATACAATTCCGCGCGAATACCCGCATTGCGCAACTCCGCGACCATTCTCTGATAGCCCGCGATGTCGCCGCCAAAGACAGTGACCACCACCGGGCCGGGCTGCGGTCTTGTGTCGAGCTTTCCGAGCATAGTCAGTGCCGCCTGCAGGCGCGACACGCCGATGGAGAAACCTGTTGCCGGCACCGGCTCACCACGAAAGCGCGACACCAGCCCGTCGTAACGCCCACCGCCGCCGACCGAGCCGAACCGCACCGGACGACCCTTCTCGTCCTTGGTTTCGAGCAGCAGTTCGACCTCGTAGACAGGACCGGTGTAATATTCGAGGCCGCGCACGACGGAGGGATCAGCGACAACGCGACCATCACTGTATCCACAGGACGCGATTGATTCGCCGATCCGCCGCAATTCGGCGACGCCATCTAGAAATACCTTGCTACTCTTGTACTGAGACGCTTCCATCGCGGAAAGCATGTCCGTCGTTCTCGACTCTTCTTCTCCTGCGGCAAGATGGATGTCAGGATTAAACTGCCTAGCAGTGGATTCGATACCCCACCCGCTAGTTCGTAACATCACGAACCAAACTAACAGTGTTACTGATTCGTCAGTAAGGTGTGCTCCTTCAGTAAAATCTCCACTCTCATCTCTCCTGCCTGGACCGAGAAGCAAACGCACACCTTCTTCGCCAAGCCGATCGTATTTGTCTAATGCCCGAAGCACCGTGAGCCGGCGCCCCGCCTCGCCGTCGCCGCCGAGGCCGATCGACTCGATTACACCATCGAGCACCTTGCGGTTGTTCACCTTCACCACATACTGCCCGCGCGGAATGCCGAGCGCTTCCATGGTGTCCGCGGCCATCATGCACATCTCGGCGTCGGCGGCGGGCGACGCGCTGCCGACCGTATCGGCATCGAACTGCATGAACTGCCGGAAGCGTCCCGGTCCCGGCTTCTCGTTGCGGTAGACATAGCCGGCGCGATAGCTGCGATAGGGCAGCGCGAGGTTCTGGAAATTTTCCGCCACGTAACGAGCCAGCGGCGCGGTGAGATCGTAGCGCAAGCTGATCCACTGCTCGTCGTCGTCCTGGAACGAGAACACACCCTCATTGGGGCGATCCTGATCCGGCAAGAATTTGCCGAGCGCGTCGGTGTATTCAAAAGCAGGCGTTTCGACCGGCTCGAAGCCGTAGCGCTCGTAGACCGCGCGGATTTTTTCCATCATCTGCCGCGTGGCGGCGATGGCGGCAGGACCGCGATCCTCCAGCCCGCGCGGCAGGCGGGCGCGGAGTTTTTGCGGCTTTTTCGGTTTCTTGTCGGACATGGGACTCGCTGCTGTGTTTGTAGATTTCCGTCGTCTACAAAATCAGCGTCGGGTTACCAGCCGACGGGCAAGCGGGCAAGGCGAACTCGTTATCCCTCTCCCCTTGCGGGAGATCAATTCACCAGCACCGCGCCGTCGCAGCGGATGCCGGAGACCCAGACATCCGCCTGCCCGATGCCGACGCCGAGCGTCGCCAACACCTGCGCCAGCACCTGATCGATTGACGCCGTGGCGCCGCTGATGATGCCCGTCACGGCCGGCCCGAGACCGGGGACGGGCAGGCCCAGCGGCCCCACATTGATCTTGAGCGAGAGATCGCCGAGCAGGCTCGCGGTCAATGACGAGGTGAAATCGGTTGTGGTCACGGTCTTCTTCGTTTGCGCGGCAATGTCCGCGTAGCTGAAGGACACCGGCGTCGGCGCGGTGTTGCCCATGCCGGCATGAGCGCGGCCTGTCACGGTGACTGCGCCGAGATTGACCAGCATCGCCGCGCCCGGGTCCGGTTTGCTGGTGAAGTTGGTCATCTCGGCCGCCGACACGTTGCCGATCCAGGCGTCGACGATGCCGGGCGTGACGCCGAGCGTGACGCTGGAGGTGCTGATATCGGGACGGCCGCAGCTCACGGCGGTCAGCGTGGCCGTACCAGAGGCGACCTCGATATAGACCGGGAGATTGACGGCCGCGACCGGGCCGCTGCCAAGCAACTTGATCGATACCAGCACGCGGGTCTGCGCGGTGTGCACGCTCGCGCCTTCAGTCCCGACCGTCATCCAGCTTGTCCCTTGCGGGCGCTCGCCGATCGTCGCCATCACGGAGACGCTGGCGATACCGGGTAGTCCGAGATTGACGGAGGCCGCGATCTGGTTGCTGCCATTGGCGATCGCACCGGTCGCCGAAAGCAGATCGAACGCCGAGACGCTGACGCCTGTTTTCGGTTTTGAGCCGACCGTCATCGCCGCATAGGGGCCGACGTCGATCAGCTTCCCCGGCACGATGGTGGTGGTTAGCCCGGCAAGCGCCAGCGAGACCTTCGACAGCGCCGTGGTCGCGGCATTCATGCCGTTCGCCGCCTGCTGCGCGCTCAGCATCGCCGCCACCATGTCGCCGACCTTCACGTCGCCGGACAGCACGGAGTCGTAGGTGACGCCGGTCAGGTCGAGCCGCGTCGCCAGCGCATTGATGAAATCAAAGGCGTCGATGTGAGCGTCGATCAGCGACTGATAGTCCATTGCCGAAAGCGATAATGTCGTTCCCAACATCTGACCGAGAATCGCATTAAGCAGGCCGCCATTGAGCGAGACCAGCCGCGAGCCGATCGCGAACGAGGCAAGCGCGGTGCTCGCGGCCGTTGCCCTGCTGGTGATATCGAAGTGGCTGCTGCCGCCGGTGAACATGCGCGCGAAATAAAGCGGCGTCTCGGTACGCAGCGTGACCCGCGCCGCGTTGGGCGCGCCGGTCGCGGGGGTGACGAAGCGCGCCTGCGGCGCCAGCGCTGCGTTCGCGGTGAACGTGCCGAGTTCGACGGAAAGCAGCGCGTTCGTCGGATAGCCGTTGGCCATCACGGTGGCGGCGGCCGCGCTCGTGGCTTTGCCAAGGTTGCCGGCGGCGACAATGGCCGCAAGGTCGGCGGCGCTCTGCGCCTTACGGCGGTCGGCATAGATCGACCCGACATCCACGCCGAGCGCGGCGCAACCGAGCACCAGCACCATGCACCCGGCTCCCATGATCGCGAAATTGCCGCGCGTATCCGAAATGAAGCGCCGAAGCAGGTTCCGCATCGTGCGTCTCCTCAAAAGCCGCCGAACGGAATCGCCGCTGAGCGGATGATGGTCGAAGGCGGCGCCGGCACGAACGGCAACGTGTAAATGACATTGTCGGAGGCGTCGTAGTTGACTGTGACGACGAAGACGTCGCTGCCGGAGGTTGCCGCGCTGACGGTGAGATGTCCGGGCTGCAACAGAGGATACGACCCGGCATTCGTCGTGACGTAGTTTTCGGCAAGGCTGATGCGCTCTGTCTCGCTCAAGCCCGCGACCGACGAACGCGCCGCTTCCGCGGCAAGTTGCTGCACGCCATGCACCATGGTGAGGTAGGCGCCGAACACGACGATGCCGAATACCAGCACCAGGAACAGCGGCAGAAGCATCGCGAATTCGACCGCGGACGCGGCGCGGATGCAGCGGGCAAAGCGCGGAAGGCACAAGGCGTGGCGTGGCAAGTCTGTCATGCGACTTATTGAGTCACACAACTATTAAGTGTGTGTGAATATTATATCAATCAATAGTAGTATATTTCGACCGCAAAACGAGCGCGCGTCCGGCCACCGGACGACGCCGCAGATGTCTCGGCATTTTCAGCACGCGATCGATCACGCAAACTGCGTTTCGCAGGTGCGCAAAAAGTTCTAGGGTGGTTCAAGCTCAGACGTTCGGTTCATTTTCGCTGTAGGCAAGCAAATTTCTGAACTTGAACACGCTGGAATGGTTGAGTTGACTCCAGTCCTTTCGAATCCTGAGTTGGCACCGAAGGCGCCGCATAGTGAAGTGCCCACCAACGCTGATGTTGCGCGGCGGAGGTCCGAACATCATCCGCAACGCGCTGAAAAAATGAGGGATCCCCGATGTTAGACAAAAGCCTTGCCCTCAACGTGCCGAACGATCTTGCTGCGTTCTGGATGCCCTTCACCGCTAACCGCGCCTTCAAAAAAGCGCCGCGGCTGCTCGCCGGCGCCAAAGACATGCACTACGTCACCACCGACGGCCGCAAAATCCTCGACGGCGCCGCCGGCATGTGGTGCTGCAACGCCGGTCACGGCCGCGCCGAGATCGCCGCGGCTATCGCCAGACAGGCCGAGGCGCTGGACTTCGCGCCGCCGTTCCAGTTCGGCATTCCGCAGGCCTTTGAACTGGCAAGCCGCATCGCCGAGCTCGCGCCGGAGGGGCTCGATCACGTATTCTTCTGCAATTCCGGATCGGAGGCCGCGGACACCGCGTTGAAGCTCGCGCTGGCATATCACCAGCTCAACGGTCAGGGGAACCGTATCCGCCTGATTGGCCGCGAGCGGGCCTATCATGGCGTCGGCTTTGGCGGCACTTCGGTCGGCGGCATCGTCAGCAACCGCAAAATGTTCGGCGCGCTGCTCACCGGTGTCGACCATCTGCAATCCACCTACAACCGCGACAAGCAGGCGTTTAGCAAAGGCGAACCGCAATGGGGCGCGGAACTTGCCGATGAGCTGGAGCGCCTCGTCAATCTGCACGGCGCCCAAACCATCGCCGCCGTGATCGTGGAGCCGATGGCCGGGTCGACGGGCGTGCTACCCGCGCCGAAAGGCTACCTCAAGCGGCTGCGCGAGATCACGCAGAAGCACGGCATCCTCCTTATCTTCGACGAAGTCATCACCGGCTTCGGACGCCTCGGTTACGCCTTCGCCGCCGAGCGCTATGGCGTGCTCCCCGACATGATCACCTTTGCAAAGGGAGTGACGAACGGCGCGGCCCCGATGGGCGGCGTGCTGGTGCGCGACACCATCCACGACGCCTTCATGACCGGCCCGGCGAATGCCGTAGAACTGTTCCATGGCTATACTTATTCGGCGCACCCGCTGGCCTGCGCCGCAGGGCTTGCCACGCTCGATATTTACCGCGACGAAAAGCTGTTCGAGCGTGCTCGCGGCCTGGAACCGAAGTTCGCGGACGCGATGATGAGCCTGCGCGACGAACCTAACGTGGTGGACATCCGCACCGTCGGCATCACGGCGGGCATCGAGCTCGCCCCCAACGAAAACGGGCCGGGCGACCGCGGCTTTGCGGCCCTGAGATCCGCCTTCCACGATTACGATCTGATGATGCGCGTCGCAGGCGACACGCTGGCACTTACCCCGCCGTTGATCGTCAGCGACGATCAGGTGGGCGAGATCGTCGAAAAGACCGCCAAGGTGATTCGCGCCGTCGCCTGAACCATCGGCCCGATTTTCGGCGGACAACTTCAGAAAGACCCATCCGCCGAATCAGCAATAATGGTAGTGCGGGGGACTGGAAGCGCCGCAGATCGCTCCACGCCGGAAGCATTTACGCCAGATGATTCGTATTTCCACGATTTTCATTGCTCTCTGCATGGTGCTGGTCTCCGCCTCGGTGGGTATCGTGCTCTATACGATTACAGGCCTGCGCGCGTCGGAGTCAGCCATCGTAGCGCTGACGGTCCTGGCATTCCTCATCCTCTACAATGCTGTGTCCATGCGGTTACGCGACGGCAACAACGCCGAAGGTCAGATCGCGGACCTGTCGCAGGGCGTCGCTGACCTTGCCCGCCAGATCTCCGATTTCGGGCGCCGCCTCGCGGCAGCCGAAAGCAAGATTGCCTCGGCGAATTCCGGTGGTTCGGACCGAGTTCAATCCGGCCTTCAATCCGCGCTTGGTGAAATCAACGAGCTCGGCGGACTGGTCAAGCAGCTCGCCGCCACGGTCGCCGCCCATGACGACATGCTGACCGACTTGCCATCAGCCGCTTCCGCGCCCGCATTCGAACCGGTGGCACCGGAGAGACCCGTCCACCGTGAGCCCCTCGCGAGGGCGATTGCACCGGCATTGCCTCGGACGGCCATCAATTCGGCACGGACTGACACCGACCTACAGATCCTGGCCATCCAAAACGCCATCGAGACCGGCAGCATCGATACCTTCCTGCAACCGATCGTTACGCTTCCGCAGCGCAAGATTCGCTACTACGAAGCGATGACGCGGCTGCGCAATGCCCGTGGCGCATACCTCGCAGCCGGCGAGTTCATTCCAGCCGCCGAAGCTGTGGGCTTGATGGGGCAACTGGACAACACGATCTTGCTCCGCTGCATGCAAGTTCTGCAGCGGCTTCAATCGCGCAACAAGGACGTCGGCCTGTTCTGCAACGTCGCCTTGGCGACGCTCGGAAATCCCGCCACATTCGCGCAGTACCTCGACATTCTCGAAGCCAATCGTGCGTTGGCGTCCTCGCTGATTCTCGAATTCAAGCACGATACGCTGCGCGCTCTGGACATCACCGGAAGCAAACGCCTGGCCGCGATGACGCAGCTCGGCTACAGGTTCTCGGTCGACCATGTAGCGAACCTGCGAATTGAACCGCGCGAACTGGCCGACCGCGGCGTCCGCTTCATCAAGGTGCCCGCCTCGCTCTTGCTGGACCAGAAACAAACGTCGACCTCCGATATCCATCCGGCCGACATATCCGATCTGCTGGGACGCTTCGGCATCGACCTGATCGCAGAGCGGATCGAAGAAGAAGCGGCGGTCGTCGATTTGCTCGACTACAATGTTCGCTTTGGCCAGGGTTTCCTATTCGCCGCGCCGCGGCCGCTACGCCAGGATGCGGCGGAGGATACAGCTGACAAGGCAAAGTCGCGCGCCAACAGTGCAGCCAGACCGGGTGAAGTGGGAGCCGTGAAAACTGACGCGATCAAGCCCGAACGTTCGTCTCGCGTGACCGGCAACGCTGCCCTGGCACGTCGCGCTGGCGGCGCTGCCTGAAAGCATCCGACTGAATGACTGCCCTTCGTTTTATCGATCATCTGCGCGAGCCCGCCGCCGAAAGGGATGTCGTGCTCTGCGACGTCTGGGGCGTCGTCCACAACGGTGTCATGTCGTTTTCCGAGGCCTGCTCCGCGCTGAAAACCTTCCGCAGCCGGGGCGGCACCGTCATTTTTATCACCAATGCGCCGCGCCCGGCCGACGCAGTGCAGCGGCAGTTGCGCAAGTTCGGAGTTCCGGACGATGCTTACGATGGCATTGCTTCCTCCGGCGACCTGACGCGCAACTTCGTCGCAGAGCATCCGGCCAAGGCGATTTTCTGGCTGGGGCCTGAGCGCGACAGCGCGATCCACCAAGGCCTCGATCCGGTATTCGCGCCGATCGAGCACGCCGATTACATCGTCTGTACCGGCCCCTTCGACGACGAGACCGAAACCGCGGAGGACTATCGTGCCCTTATGATGCAGGCGCGCGAGCGCAAGCTGCCGCTGATTTGCGCCAATCCCGATATTGTCGTTCAAAGTGGCGACCGGTTGCTTTATTGCGCCGGCGCCATCGCAGAACTTTATCGCGAACTCGGTGGCGAGGTGGTCTTCTACGGCAAACCGCACCGGCCGATCTACGAGCGCGCCATGGCCTTGGCGCGAGAGCAGCGCGGCAAAGACACGCCGTTAAACCGGGTGCTGGCCATTGGCGATTCCGTACGCACCGACCTCATGGGCGCGCACGCCTTCGGCATCGACCTGCTGTTTCTGACGCGCGGCATCCATTCCGAGCAATTCGCCGGCATCGACCAGCTCGATCCGGCCTCGGTCAAGGAACTGTTCGGCCATCCGCCTCTGGCGCTGATGCGCGAGCTGAGATGGTAGACGAACAGGACGCGGCGAAGCCGCTGCGTCGCACGTATTCTGATCGCAAACCTGGGCTCGCCGGAAACGCTACGCCGGGACGTTGTCGGGAAATACCGCTTCGATCTTGTTCTTCAGCGTCGCGGCGTTGAACGGTTTGACGATGTAGTTGTTCACACCGGCCTTTTTGGCGGCGATGACGTTCTCGGTCTTGGACTCGGCCGTGATCATGATAAACGGCGTCATCGCAAGATTGGCATCGGCACGGACTTCCTTGAGCAGGTCGTAGCCGGTCATCGGCTCCATGTTCCAGTCGGAGATCACGAGACCGTACTTCTTGGTGCGCATCTTGTTCAGCGCCGCCGAACCATCGCTGGCGTCGTCGATATTCTCAAAACCAAGCTGCTTGAGCAGATTCCGGATGATGCGGATCATGGTGTTGTAATCATCCACCACCAGAACAGACATCGACAAATCAACCGCCATCTCGAGCCCCCTGCGTCAGATTTTCTATGTGCGCCGAAATCGCCAAAAGCCCGCTGAAGTGGGCCATCCTCGAAGCAAACACCGGTATTTTCCGCCGGTCACTCGCCTCGCGGGTAGTTTTGCATGATACGACCAGCCCTTAAACAGCGCGTTAACCGGCCGTCGAAAGGTGCCGCCGGACGCCAAGCCGACTTGACTTCGATCCGGCCGCAACGTCACGGTCCGCCACTGAAACCCTTCAATGAACGCGATAATGGCCTCGGGATTCACGATTATCCGCGATATCGCTCTCGCTGCCGCTATTCCTAAGGGAGGAGTGGTGGCAATAGGAAATTTCGATGGTGTACACCTCGGCCACCGCGCGGTCATCGCGGCCGCGTTCGAAATGGCCCGCTCCCGCGGAAAGCCTGCCTTCGCGGTGACCTTCGAGCCGCACCCGCGGAAGTTCTTCAGTCCGAATGCCTCGCAGTTTCGCCTGACCGACGAAACCAACAAGCTGCGGCTTTTGGCGGGCACAGGTCTCGACGGCGCCGTGGTCATGACCTTCGACGCCGCGCGGGCCGGCACGACAGCGCAAGATTTCATTCACCAAGATCTGATCGAACGCCTCGGAGTCAGCGGCATCGCCGTCGGATACGATTTCCGTTTCGGCAAGGGCCGGGTGGGATCGCCGAGCCTGCTTGTCAGCGAAGCCCCGCGCCTCGGGATCGAGGTGGACGTGCAGCCTCCTGTCGACATCGACGAACGCGCGGTCTCGTCCAGCGCCGTCCGCATGGCGCTTGCGGAAGGCCGGATCGCGGACGCCACCGCGATGCTCGGTGGGCCATGGTTCGTGACCGGCGAGGTGATCCACGGCGAGAAGCGAGGCCGCAGCCTCGGCTATCCCACCGCCAACATCCGCCTCGATCAGGATTGCGGCCTCAAGCATGGTATCTATGCAGTGCGCGTCGGCCGCGGCGAGGGAAAGGATCACCACCGCTTCGACGGCGTTGCGAGCTTCGGCCGCCGTCCGACATTCGACAACGGCGCGCCACTGCTCGAGGTATTCGTGTTCAACTTCCAGGGCGACCTCTACGGGACCATACTGGACGTCGCCTTCATCGACTTCATCCGCAACGAACTGAAGTTTGATGGTGTCGAGGCGCTGGTTCGTCAAATGGACGATGACGCCGCCCGTGCCAAAACCCAGCTCGCCGCCGCACCTGATGTATTTCCGAAGCTGGGAGAGATCGGCTGAAGACCGAAAAGCAGAAGATGCTCGCGGGCGAACTGTATCGCCCCGGCGACCCGCAGATACAGGCCGAGCAAGGTGCGAACAGCGTATGGCTCGCGCGCTACAACGCGGCGATGGGGCTTCCGGAAGCCCAACGCTACGAACTGCTCACGCAGCACCTGGGCCGCGTCGGCGCAGGCGTCGTGATCCGGCCTCCGTTCTCCTGCGATTTCGGCTATAATATCTTTCTGGGCGACGGCGTATTTCTCAATTTCAACTGCGTTATCCTTGACGTGGTCCATGTTACGGTCGGTGACCGCACCCAGATCGGTCCAGCGACCCAGATCTATGCCGCCGACCATCCCCGTGACGCTCAGACAAGGCACGAAGGGCTCGAGTTCGGCAGGCCTGTTCGAATTGGCTCCGATGTCTGGATCGGCGGAGGCGCGATCATCCTTCCCGGCGTCGCTATCGGCGACGGGGCGGTCATAGGCGCCGGCAGCGTGGTGACGCGGGATGTCGCAGCAGGTGTCACGGTGGCGGGAAATCCTGCGCGTCGTCTCCGGAGCGGAAGTTGAATCACGACCCAGCGCTTTGCCATTCCCTCGGCTGACTGCTATGGACAGTCCCATGTTTGCGCGGCGCACCATTCCAAGCATTAGCGGCCCGGCTTTCGCCTGAGCTTCGCTCGGCGCAAGACCGGGACCACCCCACTTTCCGCGCCATTCAGCCAAAGCCAGAAGCCTAGCCATATGTCCGACAAGTCGCAGAAATCCGCCGCGAAAGCCGACGCCCCCGATTACGCCAAAACCCTCTTTTTGCCGCAGACGGAATTTCCGATGCGCGCGGGGTTGCCGCAGCGCGAACCGGAAATCCTGAAGCGCTGGAAAGACATCGATCTTTACGGACAGCTCCGCAAGACCGCGAAGGACCGCGCGAAATTCGTGCTGCACGATGGCCCGCCCTATGCCAATGGCAACATCCATATCGGCCACGCGCTCAATAAGATCCTGAAGGACGTGGTGACCCGAAGCCAGCAGATGCTGGGGTATGATTCCAACTACGTGCCGGGATGGGACTGCCACGGCCTGCCGATCGAATGGAAGATCGAGGAGGAGAACTACCGCTCCAAGGGCAAGACGAAGCCGAACTTCAAAGACCCCGCAGCGATGGTGGCATTTCGCAAAGAATGCCGCGCCTATGCGGAGAACTGGCTGAACGTGCAGCGCGAACAGTTCAAGCGTCTCGGCATTATCGGCGACTGGGATCATCCCTACGCCACCATGACCTATCCGGCCGAGGCGCAGATCGCGCGCGAACTGATGAAGTTCGCCGCTAATGGCACACTCTATCGCGGCTCCAAGCCGGTGATGTGGAGCGTGGTGGAGAAAACGGCGCTGGCGGAAGCCGAGGTCGAGTATGAGGACCACACCAGCGATACGGTGTGGGTGAAGTTTCCGGTGACCTCGCCGGCGCACGGCGCGCTGGCGCAGGCGAGCGTGGTGATCTGGACCACGACGCCGTGGACGCTGCCGGGCAACCGCGCCATCAGCTTCTCGAACAAGATCGCCTATGGTCTTTACAAGGTCACCGATGCACCTGCCGACAACTGGGCGAAGGCCGGTGATCTTCTGATCCTCGCGGATAAACTTGCCGAGGACGTGTTCAAACAGGCGCGCGTTACCGCCTTCGAGAAGATTCGCGACATTCCCGCCGACACGTTAGATGCGGTGGAGTGCGCGCATCCGCTGAAAAGCTTTTCCGGCGGCTACGAATTCATCGTGCCGCTGCTGGAAGGCGATCACGTCACCGACGACACCGGCACCGGCTTCGTCCACACCGCGCCTGGCCACGGTCGTGAGGATTTCGACATCTGGACTCACAACGCGCGCGAGCTTGAGGCGCGCGGAATCATTTCGACAATTCCCTATACCGTCGACGAGAACGGCGCGCTGACCGCGCAGGCCCCGGGCTTCGAGGGCAAGCGAGTCATCGACGACAAGGGCAACAAGGGCGACGCCAACGAGGTGGTCATCAAGGCGCTGGTCGAACGCGGCATGCTGCTCGCCCGTGGCCGTTTGAAACATCAATATCCGCATTCGTGGCGCTCGAAGAAGCCGGTGATCTTCCGCAACACGCCGCAGTGGTTCATCGCGATGGATCGGGACATCGCTGATGACGGCAAGGCGAAGCACGGCGACACGCTGCGCGCCCGCGCATTGCAAGCAATCAGCGTCACCCAATGGGTGCCGCCAGCCGGGCAGAACCGCATCACCGGCATGATCGCCAATCGCCCCGATTGGGTGATCTCGCGCCAGCGCGCCTGGGGCGTGCCGATCGCGGTGTTCGTGCGCGAGACGGGCGATGGCTCCGCCGAAATCCTGATCGACGACGCCGTCAACCAGCGCATCACCGACGCCTTCGAAACGGAAGGCGCGGACGCCTGGTACACCGATGGCGCGCGCGAGCGTTTTCTGGGATCGCGCTCCAACGAGGACTGGCGCAAGGTCGACGACATTCTCGACGTCTGGTTCGACTCCGGCTCGACGCACGCTTTCGTGCTGGAAGACCCCCTGCACTTCCCCGGCCTCAGGGACATCAAGCGCAAGGCCGACGGCGGCCAGGATACCGTGATGTATCTGGAAGGCAGCGACCAGCATCGCGGCTGGTTTCACTCATCGCTCTTGGAAAGCTGCGGCACCCGCGGCCGCGCGCCTTACGATGTGGTGCTGACCCACGGCTTCACGCTCGACGAGAACGGCCGCAAGATGTCGAAATCTCTCGGCAACACCGTTGATCCTCAGAAAGTCATCAAGGATTCGGGCGCCGACATCCTGCGGCTGTGGGTCTGCGCAACGGATTATGCCGACGATCAGCGCATCGGTCCGGAAATTCTCAAGAACACCATTGAGACCTATCGCAAGCTGCGCAACACCATTCGCTGGATGCTCGGCACGCTGCATCATTTCAATCGCGGCGAGGCCGTTGCGATCTCCGACATGCCCGAACTCGAGCGCTTGATGCTGCACCAACTTGCAGAACAGAGCGCGGTGGTGCGCAAGGCCTATGCGGAATTCGACTACAAGACGGTGGTCGCAAGTCTCGCGGCTTTCATGAACACCGAACTGTCGGCGTTCTATTTCGATATCCGAAAGGATACGCTTTACTGCGAACCGCCGTCGTCGACGGCGCGCAAGGCCGCGCTGACCGTGATCGACAAACTTTGCGATTCAATCCTGAAATGGCTGGCGCCGGTGCTCTCGTTCACGACCGAAGAGGCGTGGCGGCTCTATCGGCCGGATGCAGAACCGTCGGTGCATCTGACGCTGTTCCCGGAGAGCTTCGACAACTTTCGCGACGACGCCCTGGCTGTGAAATGGGAGACCATCCGCGCGGTGCGCAGCGTCGTCACCGGCGCGCTGGAGCTTGAGCGTGCCGCCAAGCGGATCGGCTCCTCGCTCGAAGCCTCGCCGATTGTCTATGTCGCCGACCGCGCGATGCTTGGCGTGTTGTTCGACGTCGATCTTGCAGAGGTTTGCATCACTTCAAATTTTGAAGTGCGCGAGGGTAACGCCCCGTCCGACGCGTTCTTTTTGCCGAGCGTCCCCGGCGTGGCCGTGGTGATCGAGAAAGCTGCCGGGGCCAAGTGCGCCCGATCGTGGAAGATCCTGCCAACCGTCGGCAGCGACAGGGAGTATCCCGACGTATCGCCACGCGACGCGCAGGCGCTGCGGGAATGGAAGACGCTGGGAGTAACTGTGTGACGCCGGCAGTTCGCTCCGGCATCGTTGCGGCCATCGCGGTGCTGATTGCCGATCAGGCGTCCAAGCTCTGGCTTCTGTTTGCGTTTGATATTGGCCGCCGTGGCGCCGTCAGCGTCACGCCGTTCTTCGACCTCGTGCTGGCCTGGAACACCGGCATCAGCTATGGCTGGTTCCAAACTGAAAGTCCGACGGCCGCCGCGATTCTGCTCGCGATCAAGGCCGTCGCAGTAGTCCTGCTGGCGGTCTGGATGGCGCGGTCGCATACCCGCACGGCGACAATTGGCCTCGGCCTTATTATCGGCGGAGCTATCGGCAACGCGATCGACCGCTTCGCCTATGGCGCGGTGGTGGATTTCGCCCTGTTTCACGTCCAGATCGCAGGTAAAACCTATAACTGGTACGTATTCAACCTTGCCGATGTGGCGATCGTTGTCGGGGTGATAGCCCTGTTGTATGATTCTTTCCTCGGGACTTCCGCCGCAAAAGCGCCCTGATCACGGACGATAGGGCTTACTCGGGGTGATAGCGGCTTTTGCTGCGATCCGCTGAAAAGCTGAACAGGATGAACGTGATGCGCAACACCGAACGAAACGGTTGGGACGTGCTCGGGGCCACGGCAACACTGCTGCGCGGCGTTCGTCTGGCCGCGGTCGCCACGGGCGTTGCCATCGTGCTGTCGGCGGGCGTGGCCCGTGCCCAAGACGATGAAAACGCCAGCTTCGAAGACAAAATCATCACGAAAATCATGCACGGCCTCGGCGCCACCAATATGGAAAACTCAAGCATCGAGTATCGCGAGCGGTCGCCGCTGGTGATTCCACCCAGCACCGAATTGCCGCAGCCCGGCTCGGGCGTGGCTGAAGCCAGGGACCCGAACTGGCCCAAGGACCCCGACGTTGAGCGTCGCAAGGAGGCGGCCGCCGCCAAGAAAGACCGCAAGCCATCGCCTTGGCAAGGCGGACAATCGGAAGGCGGACATTCGATTCTGCCGAGCAAGCTCGCGACGAATGGTTCGGCGGTCACCGCCACACAACAGGCTGAGACGCGTCACTTGGGCACGGCGGATAATGTGAATCCATCACTCAGCCCCACGCAACTTGGCTTCGCGAGCAAGTTCAGCAATCTATTCGGCGGCAACAAAACGGAGACTGCCCCGTTCACGGGCGAGCCTGATCGTGAAAAACTGACGCAACCGCCGGCGGGCTATCAGACTCCATCGCCGAACTTCGCTTACGGCACCGGACCCAAGGAAGCTCTCGGCAACACCTATATCGACGTCAACAGCGGCAAAGAACGGACTTACTAACCGACCGCGGCGGGAAGCGGATCACGCGACCAGACGGCCCACGTCTTCCTGCCGGATCGCAGAACATGATGCAGGCAGTCTTCGGCGTTAGGCAGGAGCGGACGACACTCCACCGGAATAACCACATTCGCTGCCGTAGTCCGATCCCGACATCGTCCGATCCTGACATTGCATTTCGTTTAAGCGAGCCTTGCCTTCTTACGAATGTCAGAATCGAAGGACCGCTAGTAATGCACGTCGCCCGTGGAGTTTGAATCGATATCGCGTCCAAGACGCGCGGCTCGCGGGGCGCGAATGTCAATTTCCCTCCCACCAAAGCGTCCCTTTTAATGGGATCTGAAGCGATATCCCCGTTTTCGATTTGACGTGTTTCCCCATGCCAACCATATGCACTTCGTAAAACGCTCCAGCAAAGGATTGACGATAACGTGATCTCTCAGACAAATCGCCGGAGATGCGCCATGATGGCAGCGCGACGAGCGGCCATCCCCGCTTTCGCGGCACTGGCGGTGTGCCTTGCGGTCCTTCTGGCCGTGCCGGCAGCAATGGCGCAGACCGTCACCTCCCAACCTCCCGTCACGTTTACCCTGGCCAACGGGCTCGCGGTCGTCATCATTCCCGATCACCGGACGCCGGTGGTCACTCAGATGATCTGGTACAAGGTCGGGTCGGCGGACGAAACGCCCGGTAAATCCGGACTCGCACATTTCCTCGAGCATCTGATGTTCAAGGGCACCGCCAAGCATCCCACCGGCGAGTTTTCCCAGACCGTGCTGCGCGTTGGCGGCGAGGAGAATGCCTTCACCAACTTCGATTACACCGGCTACTATCAGCGCGTAACCCGCGATCAACTCGCGACCATGATGGCGTTCGAGGCCGACCGCATGACCGGCCTGGTGCTGAAGGATGAAAACGTGCTGCCTGAGCGCGACGTCGTGCTCGAGGAATACAACATGCGCGTCGCCAACAATCCGGACGCGCGGCTCACCGAACAGATCATGGCCGCGCTGTATCTCAACCATCCATATGGCCGCCCCGTGATCGGCTGGCGTCATGAAATCGAGAAGCTCACCCGCGAGGATGCGCTTGCCTTCTACAAACGATTTTACGCCCCGAACAATGCAACGCTGGTGATCGCGGGCGACGTGGACGCGCAGAAGATTCGTCCTGAAATCGAAAAGACGTTTGGCCATGTGCCGCCGCAGCCCGCTATTCCGAGCGCTCGTATCCGCCCGCAGGAGCCGCTGCCGGTCGCGCCGCGGACGGTCACGCTTGCGGACACTCGCGTCGAGCAGCCGATGCTGCGGCGGTATTACCTCGTGCCCTCCGTAACCACCGCTGCGGCGGGAGAAAGTCCCGCGCTGGATGTGCTTGCGCAATTGATCGGCGACGGCAGCAACGCCTATCTCTACCGCGCGCTCGTTGTCGACAAACAGCTGGCCGTCGCCACCAACGCGACCTACCAGGGCACCGCGCTCGATCCGGGTCAGTTCTCGATCGCGGTGGCGCCGAAACCGGGCACCGGTTTTGCTGAGGTCGAGCAGGCCATCGATGCCGTGATCGCAAATCTCATCAAAAACCCGATCCCCGCGGAGGACCTCGAGCGCGTCAAGACTCAGTTGATCGCGCAGGCCGTCTACGCTCAGGACAGTCAAACGACACTGGCACGCTGGTACGGCACGGGCATAACCGTCGGATTGAGCGTCGACGAGATCAGGAACTGGCCGGACCGCATCCGTGCGGTGACCGCCGCGCAGGTTCGGGACGTCGCGCAGAAGTGGCTGGTAAAAACGCGCTCGGTCACCGGGTACCTCATCAAGGACTCGACGCCGGCGCACGAGGAGAAGCGATCGTGAGACGCCCCCGGACAAGAGCGGGGCGCAGCCTGCTCGTCACCGTATGTTTCGCATTGATCTGTTTTGCTGCTGGTCCCTCGTTCGCCGGGACGAAAATCCAGCATCTGGTGACGCCGGGAGGTATCGAGGCCTGGTTCGTTCAGGACGCCACCGTACCTCTGGTGGCAATGGAATATGCGTTCTCTGGCGGCTCGGCGCAGGACCCGCCCGACAAGCCGGGCGTCGGCCACATGGTTGCCAGCCTGCTCGACGAGGGCGCCGGGGATCTCCCCTCCAAGACCTTTCGTGAACAGCTCGATCGCCGCGCCATCGAGCTCAGCTTTACGATCCAGCGCGATGAGCTCCGCGGCTCATTGCGAATGCTCAAGGAACACAGTGGCGAAGCATTTGGCCTGCTGCGGCTCGCTTTAACCTCGCCGCGCTTTGACGCTGATGACGTCGAGCGCATCGGCGCGCAGGTTCTGTCCCACCTGCGCCACAACTCAACCAATCCGAATGCACTTGCCGGCCTCAACTTTTCCAAGCTCGCATTCGGCGGTCATCCCTACGGTCATCCCTCGCACGGTACGCTCGAAAGCATTCCAACGATCAAGACCGACGATCTCAGAAATTACGTGCGGCGGGTGCTGGCGAGAGACAAGTTGAAGATCGCGGTGGTGGGCGACATCGAGCCGGCGACTCTTGCAAAGATGCTGGATCAAACTTTCGGAGGTCTACCGGCGAAGGGCGATCTCACACCCGTTCCTGACATCCTCGCCGCGAAGCCGCCGCAAAGTGCATTCGTTCCGCTCGACGTACCGCAAACCGTGGTCATGTTCGGAGGCCCCGGCGTCAAGCGTCACGACCCCGATTTCATGGCAGCCTACATTGATAACCACATTCTCGGCGGCGGCTCGCTGTCGTCGCGGCTGTATCGTGAGGTGCGCGAAAAGCGCGGCCTCGCCTATTCCATCTCGGAATCTCTTTTGTGGATGGACCATTCGGCGCTGTTCGCGGGCACCACCGGAACCCGCGCGGACCGCGCCGGCGAGAGCATCGAGGCCGTTAATAAGGAAATCCAGCGCTTTGCCGACAACGGACCGACGCCGAAGGAGCTCGACGAAGCCAAATCCTATCTGAAAGGATCGCAGATGCTGGAGCTCGATACCTCTTCGAAGCTCGCTACAGGTCTGTTGCAATATCAGACGGATAATCTGCCGATCGACTACATTGAGAAGCGCAATTCCATCGTCGATGCCGTCACCCTCGACCAGGCGAGAGCAGTCGCGAAGAGGCTGTGGGGACAGGGGCTTCTCACCGTGATCGTGGGACGCTCACCTCAGACGGAAGCGCAACCCGCAGCGGCGCAGCCGACTGCAGCTCAGCCCGCGCCTCAACCTGCCGCGCATTGACGGCGCAGGCAGGCAACAAACGAGGTATGGTGCCGCTGCCTGATTCCTGCCGTCGGACAGGCGAATCCAGGTGAGTGCCATGCTGCGGATCACCCGCAATATCGCCATCGACGAAAACGACGTTGAGATCAGCTTCATTCGCGCTTCTGGCCCTGGCGGCCAAAACGTCAACAAGCTCTCGACTGCGGCGCAGTTGCGCTACGACACTCGCCGCTTGGCGCTCGCCCCCGACATCGCCGCGCGGCTCGTCCGGCTCGCCGGGCAGCGTCTGACCAAGGATGGCGTGATCGTGATCCATGCCCAGCGCTTTCGGACCCAGGAGCGAAACCGCGCGGACGCCACCGACCGCCTGATCGAATTGCTGCGCGAGGCTGCGATTCGGCCGACCCCGCGCCGCGCTACCAAGCCAACTCTCGGCTCGAAGCAACGCCGGCTTGAGAGCAAGAAGCGCCGCGGCGATGTAAAGGCGAGACGTGGACGGACGTCTTCCGAGGACTAATCTCGCGCGGACGTGCCGCCGATCCCATGCGGCGAGAAGCGGAGTATCGCGCGTTGCACGCGACCGCCGCGCTCCGAACGCAGACCCTCAATCAACCCGGGACATCCGGATTTGCCCCCATGCAATCGGCGCGGCGAACGCCTAAACTCGCTCGCAGCCAGAACCGAGCCGCACCATGCCCGTCCGCCAGCTTCCCGAGACTGTCGTCAACCGCATCGCCGCAGGCGAAGTGGTCGAGCGTCCGGCCAGCGTCGTCAAGGAGTTGGTTGAGAACGCGATTGACGCCGGCGCGGCCCGCATCGACGTCTTCACCGACGGCGGCGGGAAGCGACGGATCGGCGTCACCGACGACGGCGCTGGCATGGCGAAGGGCGACCTCGCGCTGGCGGTCAATCGCCATGCCACCTCGAAACTGGAAGACGAGGATTTGCTGCGCATCCATACGCTGGGCTTTCGTGGCGAGGCGCTGCCGTCAATCGGAGCGGTAGCCAGGCTCTGCATCACCACACGCGACGCCCGCGAGCCGCATGCGTGGTCGCTCACCGTCGAAGGTGGACGAAAATCCGCGATCACGCCGGCCGCACTGACACGAGGCACGCGCGTTGAAGTCGCCGATCTCTTTTATGCCACACCCGCGCGGCTGAAATTCCTCAAGACCGATCGGACGGAAGCCGAGGCGATCCGCGAGGTGGTGCGGCGGCTGGCAATGGCGCGGCCTGATATCGGTTTTACCCTCGCAGGCGAAGGGCGTGCGCCAGCGACCTGGACGGCCGCGCTGCCGGGAGCGGCGGGACGGTTGACGCGACTGGGCGACATTCTCGGCGGAGACTTCCGTTCCGCTGCCATCGCGGTGCGCGCCGAACGCGAGCGCGTAATCGTCGAGGGGTTCGCTGCCGCGCCGTCGCTGACCCGCGCGAATGCGCTCGGCCAATATCTGTTCGTCAACGGCCGTCCGGTGCGTGACAAGCTGATTCTGGGCGCGGTGCGCGCGGCCTATTCCGATTACCTGCCGCGCGACCGTCATCCGGTGGTGGCGTTGTTCGTCACAACAGACCCGCAAGAGGTCGACGCCAATGTCCATCCCGCGAAGACGGAAGTAAGATTCCGAAATGCAGGACTGGTGCGCGCGCTGATCGTGCATGCGCTAAAGGAAGGTCTGGCGCGCGAAGGACGGCGCACGGCCGCGAACAGCGACGGCGCGGTGCTCACGGCTTTTCGTCCCGCGACGTCCCCGCGCCCTGCCGATTGGGATTGGCGACAATCGCCTGCCTCGCCTGCCGGGGGGCGGCCATGGATGGGCGGACCGCCTGCGACCGCCTTCGCCGAGGCTGGCCAAACCGCGTTTGACGTGGGCGCGCCCAGCGCGGACGTGCGCTTTGACGCTCATCTTCCGATGGATCTGATCGATCGGCCGCTCGGCGCGGCGCGCACCCAGATTCACGAAACTTATATCGTGTCGCAAACCCGCGACGGCCTGATCGTCGTGGACCAGCATGCCGCGCACGAACGCATCGTTTACGAGCGGCTGAAGGCAGCGCTGGAGCGGGACGGCGTGCAACGGCAGATCCTTCTCATTCCCGACATCATCGAACTGGATGAGGCGACCGTCGAAAAGCTTACCGACCGTGCAACTGAGCTGAAAAAATTCGGGCTCGCCATCGAGTCCTTCGGACCCGGCGCGGTTGCCGTGCGCGAGACGCCGTCGCTGCTCGGCAAGACTAATGCGGCCGCGTTGCTGCGCGACCTCGCCGAACACATGGCGGAATGGGATGAGACGCTTCCACTTGAACGGCGGCTGATGCATGTCGCGGCCACGATGGCCTGTCACGGTTCGGTGCGCGCTGGACGAATCCTCAAGCCGGAAGAAATGAACGCGCTGCTGCGCGAGATGGAGGCCACGCCAAATTCAGGTCAGTGCAACCACGGCCGCCCGACCTATGTGGAGCTGAAGCTCGCCGATATCGAGAAGCTTTTCGGGCGGCGATAAGAACATAGCGATGCGGCGGGCGGACTGCGCACTCAACCAAGCCTGCGCTTCGGGCAACAGTCATGTGCTCCGCAGGAACACGAACTCGGTGTCGTCATAGGCGCGCCGCTCGAGTTGCTCAAATCCCTCTGGCGCGGCGAAGCCCGCGGCTTTGGCCTCCTCGACAACGAGCAGCGCCTTGTCGGTCAGCCAGCCACCATCGCGCAGCGAGGCGAGCGCCTTGTCGGCAAGCTGCATCCGGTACGGGGGATCGAGAAACACCAGCGAGAACGGTGTGAGGGGATGCGCAGGCCCGAGATTGGTCGCATCGCGGCGATAGACCTTCGTCACGCCACCGAGCCCGAGCGCCTCGACGTTGTTGCGGAGCAGCGCGCGCGCCTCGGCGCCGTTATCAACGAACAGCGTGAACTTCGCTCCTCGCGACGCCGCTTCGATGCCGAGCGCACCGGTGCCCGCAAACAGATCAAGCACGCGCGCATCCGCGACCGGATCGTCATAGGCATGAACGATGATGTTAAACAGCGACTCGCGCAGCCGATCGGCCGTTGGCCGGATCTGTTGTGTTGATGGCGATGCGAGATTGCGGCCTTTCAGCCGCCCGCCGACGACGCGCATCGATCAGTCCCGCGGCGTCAGATCGCGCTTGCCGTGATAGCCACGCTTCGGCCGGCGAGGCGGACCGTAGCCATTGGCCTCAGATTCGTTGCGCGCCCGCGCCTCATCGCTGCCGGTCCGCTGCACCACGACGCTGCGGCCCTTGCGATCCGCGATCACCGCGCGCTTGGTTCTTGCCTTGTTGTCTTTCTTGCTGCGCAACGGTGTACCGTCGCGGCCGAGCTTTGGTTCGGTGTCGGCTTCGGCGGCCACGCCTGCGAAATTCGCGTTGGCGAGCGCGGCAATCTTCTCACCAAGCTGTTCACGCAGCACGCGGGTCTTGACCTCCTCGACCTCACCTTCCGCGATCTCGGCAAGCTGGAACGGCCCGTAGGAGATACGGATCAGTCGGTTCACTTCAAGCCCGAGATGCGCCATCACGTTGCGCACTTCACGATTCTTGCCCTCGCGGATCGCAAAGGTCAGCCACACGTTGGCGCCCTGATCGCGTTCCAGCGTGGCGTCGATCGAACCATACTTGACGCCGTCGACCTCGACGCCGTTTTTCAACTGATCGAGCTGAGCCTGCGTCACGTCACCATGGGCACGAACGCGATAGCGCCGCAGCCAGCCGGTGTCGGGCAGTTCCAACGCGCGCGCCAGGCCGCCGTCGTTAGTCAGCAGTAGCAGTCCTTCGGTGTTGAAATCGAGCCGGCCAACACTGATCAGACGCGGCAGACCTTCGGGCAGATTGTCGAATACGGTCGGCCGACCTTCGGGGTCGGCGTGGGTCGTCATCAGGCCACGCGGCTTGTGATACAGGAACAGCCGCGTGCGCTCGCGCTCCGGCAACGGCTGACCATCAACCGTGATAACATCGCGCGAGGTCACATCAAGCGCTGGCGAATTGATGATGCGGCCGTTGACGGCGACGCGGCCTTGCGTGACCCATTCCTCGGCGTCGCGACGCGAGGCGAGGCCCACGCGCGAGATCACCTTGGCGATGCGCTCGCCGGTCTTCTTCGGCTTCGGCTCGGGCCGTGTGCCGCGCCGCTCGTCGTCAGGCTTGCGTTCGCGATAGGCGCCGCGTCCCCCGAACGCCGGACGTTTTGCGAAAACCTTGCTGTCGTCCTCATTGTCACGACGCGGGCGATCGTCGCGATCACTGCGACGGGGACGACCCTCGCCATCGTCGCGACGTGGCCGCTCCTGCCAGGCATTGCGGGCACCACGAGGACGGTCGCCGTCGGGACGATCCTGCCGCGGGCGATCGAAGCGAGGACGATCATCGGAGTGGCGATCATAACGCGGACGATCGCCTTGAGGACGGTCAAACTTGCGAGGACCGCGATCGGCACCCGCAGCGCGCTCAGGGCGATCCTCGCGTGGTTTCGAAAATCGTGGACGCCCTGCGCCGCCGCGATCATCGCGCGGGCCGGCGTCGCGCTTCTGCCACGGCTTTTCGTCACCCCTGTCGCGGCCCTCACGGTCACCAAACTCTTTGCGCGGTCCACGCGAGCCGCGGTCGGGTGTCCCGCGTGAAAACTTCTTGTCGCCGAAGGGGCGATCTCCGCGCGGCGTATACGGACGTTTCTCGCCGCCACCCTCGCGCGGCGGACGCGCGCTATAAGGCCGATCACCTTGCGGCCGCGCACGCTGCGGACGGTCGCCGTCTTTCCGAAAACCCTCGCCGCGTGGGGTGTAGGGACGCTTCTCGCCAAATTTCTTATCGGCAAAACGGCCTGCAGGACGTGTGTCGCCACTGTCACGCGCGCGATCGTCACGTTTGAAGGCTGAGCGCTCGCCGCGAGGTGAATCCCCGCGCGGCGTGTAGGAACGCTTCGCGCCGCCGTCGTCGCGATTGAACCGAGGCCGCGCGGTCTCACCATCCTCACGCTTGCCCGCGCCCGCATACGGCTTCCTGGCATAGGGCTTCTTGCCAGAAGGCTTCGCGCCATCGGATTTGCCGGCATAGGGCCGCTTGTCACCTTCGCCTCTGTCGGACTTGCCAGCCAAGCCGCGCTTGGCGAGCTTCTTTTCCGGACCGCGCGCCACGCCGGATCGGCTCTTGGGCTTGTCCTTGCCGCCGGAGGGCCGATCACGCCGGCCGCGCGGGCGCGCATTGTCTTTATCGTTATCGCGGGGCATGAATGATCTCGCTACGGGCACAAGGTCCGACTGAGTGAGAGCGCCTCTTAACAGGGTTCGCGGCGGGATACGAGGCATGACCGCACCATCTTTCATGGACATGGCGCTCGGAGCCGCCGAAAAGGCGGGCAAAGCAGGGGAAGTGCCGATCGGCTGCGTGATCGTGCGGGGAAATGAAGTCATTGCATCGGCAGGAAACCGCACCCTGATCGATCGCGACCCCACCGCCCATGCCGAAGTTCTGGCCCTCCGGGCCGCCGCGCGCATTCTCGGCAGCGAACGACTGACGGACTGCGATCTCTATGTGACGCTGGAACCCTGCACGATGTGCGCGGCGGCGATCTCGTTCGCGCGGATTCGGCGGCTCTATTACGGCGCAGGAGACCCAAAAGGCGGCGCGGTGGAATCCGGCGTCCGATTCTTTGCCGCGCCGACCTGCCATCACCGCCCGGAGGTGTATCCGTCCGTCGGCGAAAACCAGGCGGCGGCGCTGCTGCGGGATTTTTTTAAGGCGCGGCGGTAACGATTCGCATCTATCAGCCCCTCTCCCGCGCCACCGCCCGAAGGCCGATGTCACGGCGGCAGAAACCCTCAGGCCATTTGATGCGATCGACCGCCTCATAAGCGTGGGCTTGCGCCTCCGCGACGGTCTTGCCTGACGCGCAGACGTTCAGGACGCGACCGCCACCCGCGAGAATCTGCCCGTCCTCTTCCCTGGTTCCTGCATGAAAAATCTCCACGCCCTCAACCTTGGCGGCATCGTCGAGTCCCTCAATGCGCGTCCCCTTCGCGTAATTGCCGGGATAACCCTTCGCCGCCATCACCACCGTCAATGCCGGATCGGGAAACCAGCGCAGATCGAAATGCTTCAACTGTCCGTCACAGACCGCGAATAGCGCCGGCACGATGTCCGACATCATCCGCAGCATCAGCACCTGGCATTCCGGATCGCCGAAACGGACGTTGTACTCGATCAGTTTCGGTCCCTGTTCCGTGATCATCAGGCCGGCAAACAGCACGCCCTTGAAGGGCGCGCCTTTTTCCCGCATGGCGCGCAATGTTGGAACGATGATCTCATCCATGGTGCGGCGGCACATCTCGGTGGTCATCACGGTCGCCGGCGAATAAGCGCCCATCCCGCCGGTGTTCGGCCCTTGGTCGCCATCGAACGCACGCTTGTGGTCCTGCGCCGTCGCCAGCGCCAGCGCGTGTTCGCCGTCGCACAGCGCGAAGAACGAAGCCTCCTCGCCACGCAGGAACTCCTCGACCACGATCTGGGCGCCAGCGGCGCCGAAGCCGCCCTCGAACATCATGTCGATCGCGGCCAGCGCCTCGTCCAGCGTCGTCGCGACCACGACACCCTTACCGGCTGCAAGCCCGTCGGCCTTGATGACGACCGGTGCGCCCTGCGCGTGGATATAGCTCTTCGCCGCCGCGGCATCGTCGAAGCGTCCATAGGCCGCTGTCGGAATGCTGTTGGCGTTGCAGATATCCTTGGTGAAGCCCTTCGAGCTTTCGAGCTGCGCGGCGGCTTTGCAGGGGCCGAACGCCTTGATGCCCGCAGTCGCGAGATCGTCGACAATACCTGCGGCGAGCGGCGCTTCCGGACCGACCACCACCAGATCAACCTTGTTGGCTTTGCAGAACGCGATCACCGCGGCATGGTCCGCGATATCGAGCACCACGCATTCGGCCTCGCGCGCGATCCCGGCATTCCCCGGCGCGCACCAGAGTTTCGTCAGCAGCGGCGAACCGGCGATTTTCCAGGCCAGCGCATGTTCGCGGCCGCCGGAACCAAGCAGAAGAATGTTCATGAACGACCGCCGATCCAGCCTTTCGTGTGGTTTCCAAGCGGTTTAGCATGGTAATGCGGACGAGCAACAGAAGTGAGCCTGATGCCCGCAAACCCAGCACAGCTTTTGGCGAACTCGCCGGAATATACCGTCTCCGAGTTGTCCTCGGCGCTGAAACGCACCGTGGAGGACACTTACGGCCATGTGCGGGTTCGCGGTGAGATATCCGGCTTTCGCGGGCCGCACGCTTCGGGCCATTGCTATTTCGCGCTGAAGGACGAAAGCGCCAAGATCGAGGCGGTGATCTGGAAAGGTGTCCACGGCCGAATGCGGTTCAAGCCGCAGGAGGGCCTCGAAGTCATCGCCACCGGCAAGCTGACCACCTATCCGGGCTCGTCGAAATACCAGATCGTGATCGAGGCGATCGAGCCTGCCGGAATCGGCGCGCTGATGGCGCTGATGGAGGAGCGCAAGAAGAAGCTCGCGGCGGAAGGACTATTCGATGAAGCCCGCAAGCAGTTGCTTCCCTGGCTGCCTGAGGTCATTGGCGTGGTGACCTCCCCGACCGGCGCAGTGATCCGCGACATCCTGCATCGACTGGAGGATCGTTTTCCTCGCCGGGTGCTGGTATGGCCGGTGCGGGTGCAGGGCGAAGGCTCGGCGGAACAGATTGCCGCCGCCATCGACGGATTCAATGCGCTGCCGGACGGCGGACACATTCCGCGCCCCGATCTCCTGATCGTCGCGCGTGGCGGCGGCTCGCTCGAAGACCTCTGGTCGTTCAACGAGGAAATCGTGGTCCGCGCCGCAGCCGGCAGCATGATCCCGCTGATCTCGGCGGTGGGTCACGAGACCGACGTGACGCTGATCGACTTCGCCGCCGATCAGCGGGCGCCAACACCGACTGCGGCCGCCGAAATGGCAGTGCCGGTCCGGTCTGATCTGGTGGTCGAAGTCTCTGGCCTCGCGGCCCGCGCCCTCGTCGCGTGGAAACGAGGTCACGACGACCGGCGGACCGAATTGCGCTCCGCCGCCCGCGCGCTACCAGGAGCGAGCGAGCTGCTCGCCATTCCCCGCCAGAAGGTTGACAGCGCCGCGGCAGCGCTACCGCGCGCCTTGCGCGCAAGCACGAACGTGCATCATCGCCGCTTCACGCGGATTTCCGGCGGACTCACGCTACGCGTGCTGCGCGCTCAGGTCGCCCACGCAAAACAATCCGTCGCCGCAACCGGCTCGAGGCTCTCACACTGCACGCAGGTCGGGCTGCGTCACCGCCGCGACCGCTTCGCGGGACTGGCCATCCGGCTCAGGACGTCAAGATTCGCCAACGCCCAAGCGCAGCGCGATCGGATCACGCGCGACGACGAGCGCACCCAGCAGCTTTTCGAGCGCGCGCGACGAGCGCTCGTCACCTTGCTACAGCAGCATGAGACGCGCATGACGCATTCGGCCAAGTTGCTGGCGGCGGTCTCCTATCGGGGCGTGCTCGCGCGGGGCTTCGCACTGGTTCGCGACGACGCCGGACGCGCCCTGCGGTCCGCAGCGGCGGTCGGTTCCGGCGCACGACTCACGCTGGAATTCGCTGACGGACAGGTGAACGCAACCTCCGACGCCGATCGAACCGCAGCGACATCATCCAGTCCAGGGTCGAGCCCCAAGAGCCAGCCCAGACCGGCATCCGGCAGGCGCGCAACCAAGCCTGCCGATCAAGGAAATCTTTTCTAAAAGGATCATTCGCCAAATTGAAGCGTGAGCGCCGGCAGCAGGCTGGTGTATGTTGCCGCATGGTCCAATATGCTACTGATGGGACCGAACTCCGAAAGGCGGCCGGATAGCAATGAAATATTGTGATCCTGGAGAGAAGCAGTGCTGAATAAATTTGGCCAATCCAGTCAGAGCGAAGCGCGTGTGCAGTATCTCGATGGCGATTTCCGGGTGATTTCGCCGGGAACCTACGTCCGTTGCGCTGTCACCGACGCTCGCATTCCACTCGACGAGCTAAAATACTGGAGTGTCGACCTGCAGGAAGCCTACGCTCTCCCGAGCGCAGTCTTGCAGCGCCATTACCCGGGCGCATTCAAGACGTCCTCATAACCATAGAACCCGCTTCTGATGGAATCAGTAGCGGACTCTATGATTTGCGTTCGACGCGTTTTCTTCACGCGAACCGGTATCCGCTTCGCTCGAAAACGCTCTATCGCCGCGCACGGTTGAGCCTGTCGGTCAGGAACGACCGCAACACCGGTTCATCGTCAAAGGCAAGCCCGACTGCGAAGGGCACGACGGTCTGCGCAAACGCGGCCAGACTTGCACTATTGCGCAGCCGCGCCAGATCTTTTTCCGTCGTCACCAACGTTAACCCATGCTGCTCGCCAGCGGCTTGTAGCTCGGCCAGGTCGCGTTGCGAAAACGGATGATGGTCCGCGAATACGCGCTCTGCCACCACATCGACGCCGCAGGCCCGCAGACTGCGGAAGAACCGCGAGGGATCGCCGATTCCAGCAAAGGCTAGGACACGTCTGCCGCAAAGGGCCGCAACCGAAGCGTCATCCGGGACAACCCGCGCCCGTAATACAGGTCCTCCCCGCGCCTTCACACGTGCTGCAACTTTGTCCGCGGCAGCACCAAAGCCGACGATCACCAGCACATCGGTGCGGGCCAGTTGGGGCGGCAGCGGCGCCCGCAGCGGTCCGGCCGGAAAAACCTGGCCGTTACCGAGGCCGCGATCCCCATCGATCACGATCAGCGAGATATCCTTCGCGAGCGCCGGGTTCTGAAAGCCATCGTCCATCAAGATCACGCTGGCCGCCAGCGCGCGGGCCGGCGCGACGCCCGCCCTCCGTTGCCGTGACACGATCACAGGGATCGTCCGTGCCAACATCAACGGCTCATCGCCGACATCGGCAGCCGCATGCCGGTGCGGATCGACGCGCACTGGGCCCTGCAGCCGTCCGCCATAGCCACGGCTGAGCACTACCGGCGTTTCACCGAGCGAGCGGAGAATGCCAGCCAGCGCCATCACGGTCGGCGTCTTGCCCGCGCCGCCGACATGATAGTTTCCGACACAGATCACCGGCACCCCCGCGCGCAGACCCGTCCGTGTCAGCCGCCGCGCGGCGATCGCGCCGTAAAGCGCGCCAACAGGCATGAGCAACCGCGAAAGCAACGATGATTGCCTGTGCCAAAAGGCCGGCTCACGCATCGGCCGCCCGTCGTTCAAATTGCAACTGCAGGAGATACGGCTCGAGCGCGGTCAGCGTGCGATCCAGCGCCCCGCCGAGCCTTTCCACCACCTGAGCCGCGGCCGCCGCCGCGGCATCGCGGGCCGCGGAATCGTTGAGAAGGTAGCCAAACTGCTTCGTCAGCGCATCGCCGTCGTCAACCCGCCATGCGCCACCCGCGCGGTCGAGCGCGTAATAAACATCTGGGAAGTTGAAGACGTGCGGCCCATGCACAATGGATGCATTGAGCTTGACTGCCTCAATCGGATTCTGTCCGCCATGCGGCACCAGCGACCCCCCCATGAAAACGATTGGCGCCAGCCGGTAGAACAATCCCAGTTCGCCGATGGTATCGGCGATATAGATGTCCGTTCTCGCCGTCGGCAATTGTTCCAGCGAGCGCCGCGTCCCTTGCGCGCCGGACGCCACCACCATCCGGGCGATGGCCTCGCCCCGATCCGGGTGGCGTGGAACGATCACCGTCAGCAGCGATGGAAAATGATTGGCCAACGTTCGATGCGCGGTGAGCAGCATCTCTTCCTCGCCCGGATGGGTCGAGGCCGCCACTACCACCGGACGGCCGCGGGTGACGAATAGCAGTCGCTCCAGCTTGGCCTCGTCGGCCGGCGGCGCCTGTACGTCGAGCTTGAGATTGCCGGTGATGACGACGTTGCGCGCCCCGAGTGTTGTGAAACGCTCCGCGTCGATTTCGGACTGGACCAAGCAGATATCGAACCGGCTCAACAGCGCAGCGATTGTTCGGGACGCCCGCCGCCAGCGCGGGAACGAGCGGCGCGACATCCGCCCGTTGATCAGCACAATCGGTATATGGCGCCTAGCACCAGCCAGAATCAGATTGGGCCACAAGTCTGATTCGATAAAGAGCGCAAGGCCGGGTTGCCAGTGATCGAGAAAACGCTCCACGAAGCGGGGCGAGTCGTAGGGGATATACTGGTGAATGATATCCGGCGGGAACCGCTTCGCGGCGACGGCCGCCGACGTGACCGTGCCCGACGTGACCAAAATGCCCATTCCGAGCGCGCGCAGCCGCTCAATCAACGCCGCTGCCGCCAGCACTTCGCCAACGCTGGCCCCGTGGATCCAGACCAGCGGGCCTCCGGGGCGGGGCTGTCGGGCGATGCCACGACGCTCATTGATGCGCGCCGGGTCTTCCTTGCCCTGTTTCAAACGCCGCTTCAGAAGAATGGGCGTCAGCGGCCCGGCAGCGGCGGACAGTCTGCGATAGAAGCGCAGCGTCGCCGGCAGGCTGGTACCCGCTTTCCGAAGTTCGTGAGACATCACAACACCCCCTTAACGAACCTCGGAAAGCAAAGGGTACCAGCAACTTTATGATTCTAGTACCGCTTTCGATTTGAAATTCCCGAAGATGACCCCGCTGCAAGGGGTGCAGGAATTTCAAATCGGCGGTACTAGATTCTGATTCAACTGTGTTGAACCAGAATCTAACCCTACCCCTTTGATTGAGCATGATCTCATCCGAAAACCGGATTCCACTTTTCGGGATCATGCTCTAGGCATGACCCGCCTCGTATTCGGGACCAGCCTCGAGTTCGGGCCGGCCGACTTTCGTGTAAGCGCGTCGCGTCGCATCGTTCAATGTCGCCTCCAGCCGCACCCTCAGCATCTCCATCATCTGCGCATCGGCGTCGGCAGGAACCGCAATCGGCTCCCCGCCAACCAGGACGCCGCGTCCGAACGGCAGGTTGATCGTCGTGCGATCCCAGTTATTCAGGCGGATGAAGCGGCTCGTCGCCATTGCAAATGGCATGATGGTCCGCCCCGATTCACGCGCCAGCATGATAATGCCGAGACCGGCGATCCGCGAGCGCTTCGGCACGTCGGCGGTCAGGGCCATGTTGTAGCCCTCCTCGAGTGCACGGACCATTTCCTTGAAGGCCCCGACGCCACCCTTGCGATTGAATGCGGAGCCGTGGTCGCCGGAGCCGCGAATGGTCTCAATCCCCAGCCTCTCCGCGGCGAGCGCGTTAAACTCGCCGTCGCGGTGGCGCGAGATCAGAACTTTGCCGCGATGCTCCGCCCGCTTGATGAACGGCGTCATGAAATGCTGTCCATGCCAGAACGCGAGGATCACCGGCATCTGCGGCTCGACTATGTCGTAAACATCCTCGGGATCATAGCTGAACCTGTTGGTTTGCCAAACCAGCCATAAAAAGCCCGCGGCCAGAAGGCCTGCGAACTGCTGAAACCCGCGGGAGCGCAGCAAATTGCGAAGCAGTTTTCTCAACGGGCGGGCTTCGTATCTTGACCAGGATCGAGCAGCCGATGGAGGTGCACGATGAAATACCGCATGTGGGCGTTATCAACCGTCTGCTGCGCCTTCGCCTTCCAGACGGCATGGGCCGATGCGTAGTTCGGATAAAGGCCGACGATCTCGACCTCGTCGAGGTCCTTGAAGGTCGTATGCGCGAGATCGGTCAGTTCGCCTCCGATCACGAGATGGAGCAACTGCTGGGGCGGACTGCCTGGCTGCATTGCCCGTTGTCCTACTATGTCGCCGGCCGTCAGGCAAATACCATCAAAGTCAGCAGCCAACCTATGCCAGCGGACGATCCCGAACATGCGCGAGAATGCGCGCGTGGCGAGAATGGCCAGCCGCGACCAACACGCCGTGCGTCACCTCGGCACGATTATAGAGGATCGGCTCGCCCCCGAGCGAGGTCATTTTACCATTCGCCTCATTCACGATCAAATCGGCCGCGGCGAGATCCCAATCGTGGCTCTGGCCGCCGGCAAACGCCGCGTCGATTCTGCCGTTCGCCACGCGGCATAGTCGTAACGCCAGCGAACTGACCCTCGGACAAAGGGCGGCATCGTTCGGCCGCAGGTCCAGTTTTTCCAGAAGCGGCTTCGGCCCTGCGATTCTTGAAAAATCCAGATCGTCGCCGTGGGTCGCCCCGACCGGAAGACCGTTGCAGGTCGTGCCCTGCCCGCGCTCAGCAAGAAAAAACTCGTCCGTAGCCGGCGCGAACACAGCCGCGAGCAGCGGCGAGACATTCTCCACCAGAGCGACGCTGACGCACCATTCGTCATGGCCGGCGAGATAGCCCCGCGTGCCGTCGATCGGATCGACGATCCACACCCTCCTCTTGCCGAGCCGCAAGAGATCGTCGGCGCTTTCCTCGGACAACCAGCCGTAATCCGGAAGCGCGCGCAGCTTGCTGGCAATAAGATCATTAACGGCGATGTCCGCTTCCGAAACCGGGGACGACACTCCCTTGGTCCAGGTTCGCAGCTGGGTGCGGCGCATCGCAAGCGCCAGCAATCCCGCCTCGCGCACCGTTTCGATCAGTAAGGCGCGGTCCCGCGCTAAAATGTCGGCGCGGCCGTCGGCGCTAGTGGAGTGGATTTGACACTCGCTACTCACCTGAACCGCAATCTCCCGATACGAATGTCAAATTCAGAACCCTGCTCGAACCTTATAATTTCTAGCGGTTCTCTGACTCCAACATTCGCAAGAACGCTCACTGAAACGCGATGCGAATGTTTAGAATCGGACCCCTTAGAGCCCACCAACAGTCAACCCTTCGATGCGGACGGTCGGTGCGTTGGTGCCGTAGCGAAACGCGAGATCGTTGGCAGGTGTCAGCGATTTGAACATCTCGATCAGATGCCCGGCAATGGTGATCTCACTGACTGGATAGGTGATCTCGCCGTTCTCGATCCAGAATCCGGAAGCGCCGCGACTATAGTCGCCGGTCACGCCGTTGACGCCGGAGCCGATCAGGTCGGTAACGTAGAAACCCTGTTCGACGTCCGCGATCAATTCGCGCGGCGTCAGTTCTCCCGCCTCAAGATGCAGGTTATACGATCCCGGCGATGGCGACGATGAAACGCCACGGTGGGCGTGACCGGTCGTGGTTAGTCCAAGCTCCCGCGCGGTCGCCGAATCCAATAGCCATGACGTCAGAACGCCGTCGTCGATCACCGCGAGCTTCTTGGTCGCGACCCCTTCGGCGTCGAAGGATTGCGAGCGCAAACCACGCATCCGCAATGGATCGTCGACGATCCGGATTCCTTTCGCGAACAACTGCTGGCCAAGCCGATCTTTCAGGAAACTGGTCTTGCGCGCGATCGCCGCACCATTGGCAGCGCTCACGACATGGCCGACCAGCGAGCCCGCGACGCGAGGATCGAACACCACCGGCACCTTGCAGGTCGCAACCTTGCGCGGATTGGCGCGCGCTACCGCGCGTTCGCCCGCGCTGCGGCCGATGCTGGCCGGAGACATGAGATCAGATCCATGAAGCGCGGAACTGAAATCGTAATCGCGTTCCATGCCGGTGCCGTCGCCGACGATCGCCATCATCGAGATGCCCTGGCTCGAACGCAGATAGCTTCCGTGGAAACCGGTGCTCGTCACCAATACCATGCCGCTGATGCCGGTGGACGCCGACGCGCCGCCGGATTTGGTCACGCCCTTGACCGCAAGACCTGCCGCCTCAGCTTCGACCGCTCTGCGCTCGAGTTCCGCCGTCGACGGCATCACACGATCGAGCAGATCGAGATCGGGGAAATTTTGTGCCAGCAATGACGGGTCGGCGAGTCCGACATAGCGATCCTCAGGCGCGACGCGCGCCATCGCGACCGCGCGTTCGGCAAGCTTCGCAACATTGTCGCCGCCGACATCGTTGGTCGAGACGGTGGCCTGCCGCCTGCCAACCAGCACACGCAGTCCAACGTCATCGCCCTCCGACCGCTCCGATTCCTCGACGCGGCCGTCGCGAACCTCGACACCTTGTGAGACGCCCCGCACGGCAACCGCATCCGCATCATCAGCGCCTGCGCGCTTCGCCGCCTCGACCAGCCGCCCGGCAAGTTCACTGAGGGCGGATTGATCGAACAGCTCGGATACGATGGATTCCGTCGATGAATTTGGTGAAGATATCACGAATAAAACCCCGGGTCTTCGACAAGACCGGCGCGCAAGCGGGTCCGTCATGAGATGTGCTTGTTCTACGCGGACTTCAAGCATTCAATGAAGCGGGTATTAAAGATTATCCGCGCCCCGGCAAGAACCCGTCAAGCATGTCGACCAACGGTCTGTCAATCATGCGCGCGAATGGTAGGCGGGCTACCTTCGATTAACCAGCCTTTTTAAGCAAATCCGGACCGCGCTCTGGCAAGCTCTCGCCCATCGACCGGAAACATAATTCCGGCGGGGAGAGTGAAGCCGTGAGGCGTCAAACAGCAACAGGCGGGATCAATCCCGCTGGGTCGAGCCGTAGCCTGCGGCTCGACCCTCTTTCACTGCCTGTCAGTTTCGCCGCGCGCGACAGCCGAGCCGACGGCGGCATCCGGCAGATCGAACTTCATCGCGAGTGCGTGACGCTGCACCGCGCGGTGCGCGGCATGAAAATGACAATCAGCGTACGCGTCAGCGAATTCATCGGCGTCACCGTGCGCGAGACTGCCGACGGTCGAGCGCTCGTGCTGCTTCACCGCGATCCGTCGCTTGTCATTCCCCTTCTTGTGACCGAGGACGCCGATGAACGTGCCGTAGCGTGGCAAGCCTGGAGCGAGATCCTCGCGCTTCCTCAGCTTGCCGACGACAGGCGCGATCCTGCGCCACGTCGGCGACGGAGCAATACCATCAGCGGGCGACGCCCGACCTTCCTGATGCGGCGGCGCGGCGGTGATCTGCTCAACCCCGCAGCAATCTATCGGGGCGAACGCGAGATCATCGCGCGACACTAAACGTTCGAGAAAGCATCCTCGGCTATTCGTTCTATTCGTTCATTGCAGGGCGTTAGAACCGTTTCGGGATTATGTCCCGGCTATAGCCACGCGCTGGCCAGCAACCCTGCGAACAACAACAGTCCTGCATCGCGGTTTGACTTGAAAATCCACAGGCAGAGCCGGGAGTCGCCGATCTCGATCCGGACGATCTGCCAGGCGAGATGCGCGGCAAAGGCCGCAAGGCCGATCCATGCCGGCCAGTGCGCGCCCCCAAGATGCACGGCAACGCCGATCAGGACGACGGCCAGCCCGTAGAAGATCGCCAGCGCTAAGCGCGTGCGCTCACCAAACAGCAGTGCGGTGGACTTGATGCCTATGAACGCGTCGTCGTCTGCGTCCTGATGTGCATAGATCGTGTCATAGCCGATCACCCATGCGACCGTCCCCGCATACAGCGCCAGCGCGGCCGCATCGATGCGGCCCAGCACAACTGCGAATCCCATCAGCGCGCCCCAGGAGAACGCGAGGCCGAGTACGACCTGCGGCCAATAGGTGATGCGCTTCATGAAAGGATAGGCCGCAACAATGAGGAGCGAGGCAATTCCCGTTGCAATGGCAAAGTGGTTGAACTGCAGCAGCACCACCAGCCCGACCAGCGCCTGCACAACGAGAAACACGAGCGCCTGTGTCACCGTAACCTGTCCCGCCGGAATAGGGCGCGACTGCGTACGCTCCACGCGCGCATCGAGATCGCGGTCAGTGATATCGTTCCAGGTGCAGCCAGCGCCGCGCATCGCAAACGCGCCGATGAGAAACAGCGCAATCGTGAGAGGAAGCTGGCTCACGTCACGGGCGAGGTGCGAAGCCAGCGCCGTCGACCATAGGCACGGTATCAACAGCAGCCACGACCCGATCGGGCGGTCCAGCCGCGACAGCCTGAGATAGGGGCGCGCCCACAGCGGCGCGCGGCTATCGACCCAATTGCCGACCGAGTCCGCGACGCGCGCAGCCGCATCGCTCATCAAAATCCCGTCATCGTGTGAGAGCGTTGCCGCTCAAGGTATCGAACGTGCTGCCGCCCTTCTTCGGCGTGGTTGCCTCAGGCAATCCGCCGGATGCCGACCCAAGAGCCTCGCTGAGGCTCGGGCCGGCCGGGCCGCGCATCTGCGCCTGCTTCGCCACGTCGCAAACCTTCTGCTCCATCGTCTCGGTCGCCTTGTGGTTGTTGCGCATCTGCGTCCCGACATTATCGGGAATTCCACATCTCCGGGAATTCGTATCGATGAATTTGATCATCTTGGCTTCCGCCTGCGAATACTGCCCGATCAATTTGCAAGCTTCGTCGGGCGGCGCTTTACGGGCGCTGGCGGTCTGGATCAACTTGCCCCGTTTCTCAGCCACCTCACGCAGCGGCATAAATTCCTTCATGCAATCTTCGCCACCGGGCGGGCCCGCCTGCTGGCGCGCAGGCGCTCCGAAACTACCCACCGGCGCTGCGCCTCCGGACGGAAACGAAGCGGGCGCGCCTGCCGTCGCAGAGGTTCCGTTGACGGGGGGAAACGGCGAGTCCTGAGGCGCAGCAGCGTTCTGCGTGGGCGCCCCGTTGACCGGCGGAAACGCCGGATCGTTGACCGTTCCGGTTGAGCTATTAGGCAATGGCGCCGGAAACGGTGTTTGACCGAGCGCGCCCGTGGTGCCGATAGCGAAAACCGCGAGCGTCAACGGAACGATCATGCGCAGAATGATCACAGCATTCCTCCGGCAGGGTCAAACGCCCAAGCCAACCTTTATCAACAAACGACCTGCCTTGATGTCCGATTTGTACGATCGCGGCCGATTCCTAACAACCCGACGAATTGGGCGAGAGCGCGACGCTTGGTCGCGCCGCAATCAGCAACGTCCCCAATATCCCACATTTTCCATCGGAATGATGCCGCAGCCCGCATTGTTCAAGGCAAATTGTTCATCGGGTTTGATGGGAACGGAAATCGCTACGCAATTTTCCTCGCCCTGCTCTAGTAAAGTGCTCGCGCAGGATTCATTCATGCCTCATACCGACTTTCGCAGTCCCCGGCTCTATGTCGATGCACCGCTTGCTGCGGGCAACAGAATCCCGCTCAACCGCAATCAGGGCAACTATCTTGGTAACGTCCTGCGCCTTGGGACCGGGACAAACGTTCTGGTCTTCAACGGCCACGACGGCGAGTGGCGCGCAGCAATTTCAGGCCGCAAGCGTCCGGAAAATCTTGAAATCGTCGCCGTGACGAGGAAACAGGACCACCTGCCAGACGTGCGCTACGCGTTCGCGCCGCTGAAACATGCCCGGCTCGACTACATGGTTCAGAAAGCTGTGGAGATGGGGGTCTGCGCACTGCAGCCCCTCCTGACCCGCTTCACGCAGGTCGGGCGCGTCAACGGCGATCGGATGCGCGCCAATGTCATCGAAGCCGCCGAGCAATGCGGCATCCTCAGCCTGGCTGCGGTGGAGGAGCCGGTGTCCCTGGATGGTTGGCTCGGCCGGCGCGCCCCCGAACGCCTGCTGGTATTCTGCGACGAGGCCGCTTTGACGGCAAGTCCGGCGCGGACGCTGGAGCCCATGCGCGGCGTCGCGCAAGGCATCGACGTTCTGGTCGGTCCCGAAGGCGGCTTCGCTGAAGACGAGCGGGAAAGCCTGCTCAACCAACCTCATACCCTGCGCCTGTCGCTCGGACCGCGCATCCTGCGGGCGGATACCGCCGCGGTTGCCGTCCTCGCTCTTGTCCAGACCGTGCTGGGGGACTGGCAGCCAGAATAGCGGAAGCACCGGGTCAGGCTCGCGCGACAGATCATCTCAAAAGACAAAGTCAGATTGTTTCGGCCGCCGCCCGTAATGGTCGGCCTATTTCGGCTTTTCCGACTCGACAGTCCCGCCGATGGTCGGAGCAAGCCCCTGCCATGACGTATTCCTGCCTCTCTCGGCTTCCGACCATTTTTTCCACTTGCAAGTGAATTGCATCTGCATCTTATATGCAATTGCAAATTAATCGCAGGAAAAAGTAAAAGTATGCGTGGGGTAGTTTTGGGTGTGGTCGCGGGGATGGTGTGCCTGATCGGCTCCCCAACCATGGAGGCGCGGGCACAAGGGCAGCTGCTGCCCGGAATCACCGTCGACGCGCCGAAGCGCGCCAAACGCCGCGTCCGCGTCGCCGTTCGGCGCGTCACTCGAACGCGGAGGCCAGTGCAGGCGCCGACGCCGCTCCCCGCCGTGCCGGAACAACCTCGCGCCGACGTGCCCCTCGCCTCAGCAAGCCTGCTCACGGCGAAGCAGGTGCTGGGGCGCGGCGCCGCTTCGCTCGGCGACACGCTCGGGACCACGCCCGGCGTCTCGGCAACGTCGTTCTCGCCGGTGGCGAGCCGCCCGGTGATCCGAGGCCTCGGCGGTTTCCGGGTGCGAACCCAGGAAAACGGCATCGGCTCCGGCGACATGGCCAATCTCGGGGAAGACCACGCCGTGACGATTGATCCGCTATCGGCACAGAACGTCGAGGTCATTCGCGGTCCCGGCACGTTGCGCTTTGGCTCGCAGGCGACAGGCGGCGTGGTCAGCGCCAGCAACAACCGCATCCCAACGACAATTCCGAAGAACGGCATCGCATTCGAGGCACGCGGCGGCCTCAACAGTGTCAGCACCGGCCGCGACGGCGCGGTACAACTCGATGCCGGCGGCAGCAACGTCGCTATCCATGCCGACGCATACGCCCGGCAGGCCAACGACTATCGTATCCCCGGCGGCATTCAGGCCAATTCCAGCTATCGCTCCGATGGCCATGCGGTCGGCGGCTCCTACATTTTCGATCGTGGTTTCGTCGGCATGTCATTTCAGGATACGGCGATGACCTACTTCATCCCCGGCATCGATTCCGCCAGGGTGAAGAACCACATCGACCTGCACCAGCAGAAATGGGCGAGCCGCGGCGAGTGGCGCGTGGGAGAAAGCGGCATCGATACGGTGCGCTATTGGCTCGGCTACTCCGATTACAAGCACAACGAGATCAACGGCGTCGGCGCCGCCGCGCTGATCGGTTCGCGATTCAAGAACCAGGAGTTGGAATCCCGCGTCGAGGTCACGCACCTGCCGTTCGCCACCATGCTGGGCGAATTGCGTGGCTCCGGTGGCGTGCAATGGAGCCGGCGCAATTTATCGGTCGCCGGCGCGACCGATCCCCTGCTCGCACCGGCGCAGAATGCCAATCTCGCCGCCTTCTTGTTCGAGGAACTGCGGATCACGCAAAATCTGCGAACACAGGCGGCATTTCGTATCGAGCAGACCGAAACCGACGGCACCGGCGCACGGTTTCCAGCGACGTTCCTGCCACCGCCGAATCAACCCACGGTGTTTCCGGTCGATCGCCGCTTCATGCCAATCAGCGCCAGCGCGGGGCTGCTCTACGATCTACCGCACGACATCGTCGCGCGCGCCACGTTGCAGCATGTCGAGCGCGCGCCCGATCCCATCGAGCTGTTCTACAAGGGACCGCACGATACGCCGCGCACGTTCGAGATCGGCGATCCGACCATGACATTGGAAAAGGCGAACACCGTCGAACTCGGTCTCAAGCGCGCACGTGGCGATAACCGTTTCGAACTGTCGATCTATCACACCCGCTATCAGAACTTCATCTTCAAGAACTTCACCGGCGTCCGCTGTAGCGAGAGTTTCGCTTCCTGCGGCACGCCGGGCGCGACCTACGACCAGATCATCTATTCGCAGCGCGACGCCCGCTTCACCGGCGGCGAAATCCAGATCGAGCATGACGTGGCGCGAGTGTGGAACGGCGTGTTCGGGGTCGAGGCGCAATACGACATCGTCCACGCGGTATTCCTCGACGGCAGTTTCGTGCCGAAAATTCCGCCGCAGCGGCTCGGTGGCGGGGTCTATTATCGCGACGCAAGCTGGACGGCACGCGTCAACTTGCTGCACGCTTTCGCCCAAAACAACCTCGGCGCGTTTGAAACGCCGACGCCGGGCTATAACCTTCTGAACGCCGAAATTAATCACACGACGACGTTGCCGAACGGCGACTGGCCGGTGACGCTCACCGTCGGCCTAAAGGGCGAGAACCTGCTCAACGACGACATCCGCTTCCACCAGTCCTACAAAAAGGACGAGGTATTGCAGCCCGGCCGCAACGTGCGCCTGTTCGCGTCGATGAAATTCTGACGCAAGGCGCCGTCCGTCGCCGTCAACCTTCTCGGCAAATAGCCGGCGGAACGAGGTCGAAACTCACCGCCCGCCGTGCTATGGGCTGCCGCAAATGATGTTGACCGGCGACGCGGCGACTTCGCCGTGCCATCGATATACATCGAATTTCAATATGTTAGGCAGGGGGCGCGACACCCGTGGGCGGCGCGCAAGCTTGGACGATATCATGACCGACACGCAAGCCGTTGGGGTGACCGGAACCGCCGCCCGGGCAGCAGCCCTGCTGTCGTCGTTCATACAGGCTGGCTATATCAAGGCGGAACCAGCCATCCTTCAACCGGCCGAGCCGTTTTTGGACCTCTCGGGCGAGGATATCCGCAAGAGCCTTTACCTCACATCCGATTCGGGAGGCGAGGAACTGTGCCTTCGTCCTGACCTCACCATCCCCGTCGCGCGCGACTATCTCGCGTCCAGCAAGGCCGGCAAGCCGGCCGGCTTCTGCTATCTCGGACCCGTGTTTCGCTATCGTGGCGGCCGCTCAAGCGAATTCCCGCAGGCCGGCATCGAATCATTCGGCCGCCAGGACCGCGCCGCCGCCGACGCCGAAATGCTCGCGCTCGGTCTGGAAGCCGTTGCAGCTTTCGGCATCGCCGACGTCGACATCCGTACAGGCGACGTTGCGCTGTTCACCGCGTTAATCGATTCGCTCGACCTTTATCCGGTATGGCGGCGTCGGCTGATGAAGGATTTCAACCGCAAGGTCAGCCTCGCGCTGGATATTGAACGACTGACGCTGGCGTCCGGACCGGGGCACAAGGAATACGAAGGCGTGCTGGCGGCTCTCGCAGGCTCCGATCGCAAAGCGGCCTTAGCGCTGGTGACCGACATGATGTCGATCGCAGGCGCGACCATTGTCGGCGGCCGCTCTTTGGATGAGATCGCCGACCGCTTCCTCGAACAATCCACCCTGAAGAGCGGCGCGCTGCCGCACGAGGCGTTGACGATCATCAAGCGGTTTCTTGCGATATCGGGCGATCCGGATGACGCGCTCGGCCAATTGCGCGCACTCGCCTCAGACGCCGGGCTCGATATTCACCGTGCGATCGATCAAGTCGAAAGCCGTACGGGCTTCATGGCCGCGCGAGGCGTAGAAACTGATAGTATCAGCTTCGCTACCGCCTTCGGCCGCGGCGTCGACTACTACACCGGTTTTGAATTCGAACTGCAGCGCAAGGACCAGGACGACGAGCCACTGGTTGCGGGCGGGCGCTACGACGACCTTATGACGCGACTTGGGGCAGCCGCACCGATCCCGGCGGTCGGCTTCGCGGTCTGGATCGAGGCGTTGACGCGGTCCGCAGACGTATCTTCCGCGAGCCGGATCGGCGGGAGCGCGCAATGACCACGCCACTCGTTCTAGCCGTGCCTTCGAAGGGCCGTTTGCAGGAAAATGCCGAAGCGTTTTTCGCCCGCGCCGGGCTGACGCTCTCGAAACCGCGGGGCGTACGTGACTATCGCGGCACTATCGCCGAGCTCGATAACGTCGAAATCGCCTATCTCTCTGCGAGCGAAATCGCGTCACAACTCGCGCGCGGCCTGGTGCATCTCGGCGTCACCGGCGAAGATCTGATCCGCGAAAGCATCGTCGACGCCGACAAACGCGTGGCGCTGATCAACGGCCTCGGGTTCGGCAGCGCCAACGTGGTTGTCGCCGTGCCGCAGTCCTGGATCGATGTGCGTACCATGGCCGACCTCGACGACGTGACGACCGGGTTTCGCGCCCAGCACAACCGAAGGATGCGGATCGCAACCAAATATATCAACCTGACCCGCGCTTTCTTCGCTTCGCACGGCGTGGTTGATTACCGCATCGTCGAGAGCGCTGGCGCCACCGAAGGCGCGCCCGCGGTCGGCACCGCCGAGATGATCGTCGATATCACGACGACCGGGGCAACGCTCACCGCCAACGGCCTCAGGGTGCTGGACGACGGCGTGATCCTGCGCAGCCAGGCCAATCTGGTCGCGTCACGCGACGCGGACTGGTCCAGCGGTGCACGTGAAACGACGCGGATCATTCTCGACCACATCGCCGCCCGCGCCCGCGCGAGCCAATACCGCGAGGTGCGAACCCGCTTCACCGGCTGCGATACTGCACTCTTCACAGAGGCACATGATCGCTTCGGCGTAGTCTCCCCGTTCGGAGGACCAACATCCTCCGGGATGGTTACGCTGCATTGCCCGCCGGACCGGCTTTACGCGCTCGCCGGTTTTCTAAGGCAACACGGCGCTGAAACGGTGTCGATCGCCTCGCTTGACTATGTGTTCGATCGCGAGAACCCGCTTTTCGCGAAGCTGGAAGCGTTCCTGCGGACGTAGAATCGTGCATTCCGCCCGTTGAAGCGCACGCTGTCACTTACTACCCTACAAACTGGAATGAATTGACCCCGTCGGAACCGACCGATGACTCCAGCTACCAGCCTTCCAGGTCTGCCTGCAGATAAGGCCACCGCGTCCGCGCAAGGTCTGTCGATCGTCGTCCCCGTTTACAACGAAGCCGCCGGGCTCCAGCAATTGCACGAACGTCTCAGTGCGCTTGCGGTAAAGCTGAGGCAGCGCTTCGGCCTCGCCTGCGAAGTCGTTTATGTCGATGACGGCAGCGCCGATGACACGCTCGACCTCGCCCGCGCGCTTCCCGCCACCGCGCTGGACGTGCAGGTGGTTTCGCTGTCGCGCAATTTCGGCAAGGAAGCCGCCTTGATGGCGGGCCTGGATCACGCGCAGCGCGGCGCGCTGCTGTTCATGGACGGCGACGGCCAGCATTCGCCCGATCTCGTGGAACGGCTGGTGGATCACTGGATCAACGACGGCTACGATGTCATCTACACCGCGAAGGCGCACCGGACGAACGAGTCGTTGCTGCGGCGGATCGGCGTGCACAGCTTTTATGCGATCATCAACTGGGGCGCGCGCCAGCGGATTCCCGAAGACGCCGGCGATTTTCGCCTGTTGTCGCCTCGTGCCGCTTCAGCGCTGCGCCGGATGCCGGAGCGAAACCGCTTCTTCAAGGGCCTCGCGAGCTGGATCGGTTTCCGTCAGTTCCGCGTCGACTACGAGCCCGACATTCGGACTCACGGCATGACCACCTTCAATGCCGCGCGGCTGCTCGGTCTGTCGATCGAGGGGCTAACATCATTTTCGGTGGCGCCGCTGCGACTGGCCAGCCTGCTCGGCCTGCTGCTGGCGCTCGCAGCCTTCCTGTTCGGTTTGTCTATCCTCTGGGAAACCTGGGTCGACGGCGAGTCGGTTCCCGGCTATCCGTCATTGTTTGTCGGCATGATGACGATTGGCGGCGTGCAGCTCCTGATGATCGGCATCGTCGGCGAATACATCGGAAAAATTCTCTCGGAACTGAAGGCACGGCCGATCTATGTCGTCGCCGAGCAAAGCATGAAGCAGGCCGAACCCGAGCCGGCCGACGGCGGGCCGCATCGGACCGTCGCCGAATGAGCGGCGATGAACCGCAACGTCGGATTCGGCTGTGCGCAGACGATTACGGAATCAGTCCGGGCGTCAACCGCGCGATCCGCGATCTCATCGAACGGGAGCGTATCAACGCGACGTCGGTGATGGTGGTCGGCCCCGCCGCGGGACGCGATGAGGTGGAGGCGCTGAAGGTGGCGTGCGCGCGCCATCCGCATTGCGCGATCGGCCTGCACCTCACTTTAACCGCGCCGTTTCATCCGCTCACCCTGCATTACCGGCCTCTGGATGGCGGGTTGTTTCTCCCGCTCTCGAAGATGCTGCGCGCCAGCCTGTCGCGCCGGCTCGAGCCCGAGATGATTTTCGACGAGGTGACGGCGCAGATCGGGGCGTTTGTGGAACGATTCGGCCGCGCGCCCGAGTATGTCGACGGCCATCAGCATGTGCAGATTTTTCCTCAGGTGCGGGGCGCCTTCCTGACCGCCGTCAAGACAGCCGCACCCGACGCATGGGTGCGGCAGTGTGGCCGCAGCCGACACCCGCTGACGCAACAACTCGCCGCGCCGAAGGCGTTGCTCCTGGATCTCTTAAGCGCCGGATTTCGTCGCCATGCCGCGCGCGCCGGCATCCGCTTCAATCCGGCCTTCGCCGGCGCCTATGACTTCGCGCAGTCTGACTTCGCCGCGCTGATGCAGGGATTTCTGAACGGTTTGCCGGATGGCGGTCTGATCATGTGCCACCCCGGCTTCGTCGATGAAATCTTGCTCGCGCTCGATCCCCTCACCGACCAGCGCGAGCGGGAGTACGAATTCCTGGCCGGAGATAGCTTCGGGGACATGCTGATTGCCAACCGGGTGACATTGGGCTGATCTGTCCGCCGCGAAAATATTCTCCGGCGGCACTACTTGCGACACAGAATACCACTACATCCCAACAGCCATCTTTTTGGGAGAGCGCCATGACGCCGGAAGAACGACAGTTGGTTGACGACCTCTTCACCCGCCTCGCCAGCGTCGAAAACACGCCGCGCGATCCCGCCGCCGCGGCAGCTATCGCCGAGGGCCTGCGGCGCGCGCCTAACGCGCTTTACACGCTGGTGCAAACGGTTTTGGTGCAGGACGAAGCCCTGAAGCGCGCCGACGAGCGCATTCAGCAGCTTGAGGCCAGCGGAGCCGGCAATCAGGCTGTCTCGGGGGGCGGATTTCTCGACCAGATGCGCGAGACTTTATTCGGCGGCCCCGCGCCGCGCGGCTCGGTCCCGAATGTCCCCCCAGCGCCTTCTGGCCGCCCGGCCTGGAATACCGGTGAGGCGTTGCAGCAAACCGGACAAGCCGGACGCTTTGATCAGGGAGCCGGCCATTCGCCCTATGGCACCCCGCCTCCGCAAGCAGGCGGCGGCTCGTTTCTCGGAACGGCGGCGGCCGCCGCCGCGGGAGCCGTGGGCGGCGGTCTGCTTCTCAATAGCATCCGCTCCATGATGGGCGGCGGCGAAGCCCGTGCCAGCAGCTTCGGCGATTCCGGCAGCCTCGGCAGGTCGTCCAACCCGTCGGGCGGCGCCGGCGATCAATCAGGAAGCAATCTGGCACGCGATGCCGGTGTGAACGACCTCGGATCGCAACGGCACGGCAACCCATCGCAGACTGGCTCACTCGACCATGACCATGATCATGATCATGATCAGGACGATATCGATGCCGAAGACTTCGACGATTTCGATGACTTCGACGAAGGAGAGGACACCTGACGTCTCCGGTCCTCAACAGCACAACGGCTGAAGCGTTTTCGAGCGAAGTGGATACCGGTTCGTGTGAAGAAAACGCGTCAGATCAAATCTGAGAGCCCCGCTTCTGATTCCGTCAGAAACGGGGCTCTAGGCGGCCGTTGTCATCTGGGAAGATGATCGGGCGTCAGATCACAACCACTCTGACGCCAATGCGAACCCGATCATAGAGATCGATGACGTCCTGGTTGCGCATCCGGATGCAGCCGGACGATACGTTGGTGCCGATTGTCCACGGCTCGTTGGAACCGTGGATGCGGTAGAGCGATGAGCCGAGATACATCGCGCGAGCGCCAAGCGGGTTCTGGGGGCCGCCCTCCATGTGGCGAGGAAGATCGGGGCGGCGCTTCAGCATCTCTGCAGGCGGAGTCCAGGCGGGCCATTCCTTCTTCGCCGATACCGTCTTGACGCCCGCCCACAGAAAACCGGGCTTGCCGACGCCAACTCCGTAGCGAAGCGCCGTGCCGCCGCCTTGCACAAGGTAAAGGAACTTGCTCGACGTATCGATGATGATGGTGCCGGCGGCTTCCTTGCCGTGATATTCGACGAGCTGCCTCTCGAATTTCGGATCGAATGCGGGATGAGCGGCCTCGCTCGCGTCCTGCTGCAGCATGATCTGCTGCGGTTGCGGCGCATAGAGCGGGCGCGAATCATAGCGCTGTTGCGGATAATGCGATCCCTGTTGCTGGACATCTCCAAACAGCGACTCGATGAAGCCGCCGCCCATGTTGGGCCGCTCGGCATATGCAAGGCGCTGCTCGGACGGCTGCGGCGTGGATTGATCGGCGTAGACGGCGGTCGGCTGGGTGAAGAACCTGGCCTGTGGGTCTCTTGCAAAAGCCTGCTGGATCCCGAGGCCGGCAAGCGACACGCCCGCAAGGAGCGCGAAGGATATGTGTCTGAACATCGACGTACTCTGCACTGTTTTGCCGTGGATGGTCGCTGGGAGTCGCGTCAATGGCGCATCCCTCCCGCACAGCGATTAAGAATTAAAACCGCGTCGGTTTGGTAAACGGAACGGCGGCTTGATTCACCACGCCGTCGATATGACGGGGTTCTTTCCCGTAGCGTTTATTTTCCATGAACGAAAACGCTCTGCGCGCTGCGGATTCGTGCGGATTCGTCGCGAACAGTTCCCGCATGAACCGGGCGTTAAAACACGCCGGTGTAAAAGGCAATCGAGTCCAAAAGCCGGGGAATATGATGGCTGTTCAACGCAAGCGCTTCCGCGTCGAGGAAATCCTGAACGGCGGCACGCCGGTTATTACAGCCGTCGTCGACGATGCGCCAATGCCGGTGCATCGTGAAATCATGGCGGAGTTGCGGGCGATCCGCCAACAGATGGGAGCTCCGAGCCTCGACGGCCCGGACGAAGCGGCCGGAGCGGCCAATGACGGGACCACCAGCCGCGAGGTCGCCGAAGCACAAATGCTGCTGCAAACCTATCGCGCACAAATCGAGCAATGCGAAAAGCTCAAGACCGAACTTGATCTGATCTACGACGCCATCAGCCGCACCAAGCAGGAAATCGCGGTTCTACATGGCAAGAGTTTCAGCGGCGACGAGATGGCGAAGGTGACCGACGAGCTTGGCGCCGTGGTAGGAGGTACCGAGCAAGCGACCCAACACATCCTGGAGGCGGCTGAAGCGATCGATCAGTCGGCCAGCGCGCTGTCGAAGGCGGCGTCGCCGGAGCAGGCTCGGTTGCTGAGTGAGGAAATCCAGGAGCGCGTGATCTCGATTTTCGAGGCATGCAATTTCCAGGATCTCACGGGCCAGCGCATTGCCAAGGTGATGAGCACGATGAAGTTCATCGAGCATCATATCAATGTCATGATGGATATCTGGGGCGGTGTGGACGCCATCCGTGCCCATGCTCCACCGATCGTCGACGATCGCGTCGGCGATGCGAAGCTGCTGAACGGTCCGAAGCTCGAAGGCGACGAGGGACACGCTTCCCAGGACGACATCGACGCGCTGTTCGGTTAGCCTCAGGAAGCGTCACATCCCTCATTGAGAATGCCCGGCCGTCGGCGCCGGGCATTTGGTTTGAATCGATCGCGCGTAGCCCAGCTAATGGGCCTGTGGCTTTGCCGCCGTGTGGCGGGGGGCCGACGCGGCCGCAGGCGTACAGCGGATATAAACCATGTTGCCGTAGCGGGTCGCCGCATCCGGGTCGATGAAGCGCGTGATGAGCACGTGGCCGTCGAAGGAGACGATCTCGCGATCTTTTGGACCGCCGGGGGGGCCTTCCGGCCCGATGTAGTTCTTGCCACTCTGGCTACCCTTAAGCCGCAACTCCTGCGGCGTCGCCTCGTCGGCAAGATGCATGATGACGCCGCCATTGCCGCCTGCGCTGATCACGTAAGGATTTTTGCACTGCGCCCTGGCCGCGGCCTCGGTCCGAGACCGGTCGTTCGGATTTTGATAGGACGCAAGACCCCACCGTCCGACCAGTTCCTCGGCACGGACCGTGGCCGGGATCTCGGGCTCGACGGGCGGCGGGGGCGCCGGCTGCGGCGACAGTCCGATCGAGCCGAACGACCCGCATCCGCCGAGAAACACCGCCAGGGCCGCGGCCGCCCCAAGGTTCAAAGCCGCGCGTCCGCCGTCTGATTTGACCATTGTAAACACCCTGACCGAATTTCCGACCGCTGTGCCCCCAGCAGCCGGACCTAAAAAATGAGATCGCAGCACCCGCACTCGCCAAGGCGGAGAAGCTACGACATGCTTGCGTCTATCCTACACGCCCTCACCAACGGCTTAAGAGGCTTGCTTGACAGCATGGCTGCCAAGCCATATCCCCGCCCACGAATAGCACTCTCGGAATATGATTGCCAAAAAGATACGAATCGCTCGGCCGTCGTGAATCAGAGCGCATGCATCCATCGATGGCAATTCAGAGTCCTGCGAACCCCCGGAGGAGCGTTATGGCTAAGACCAAATTTCGTCCGCTGCATGACCGTGTTGTGGTCAAACGGATTGATGCCGAGGAAAAGACTAAAGGCGGCATCGTCATTCCCGACACGGCAAAGGAAAAGCCCTCCCAGGGCGAGGTCGTGGCCGTTGGTCCCGGCGGACGCGACGAAACCGGAAAGCTCACGCCGATCGATGTCAAGGTCGGCGACAAGGTGCTGTTCGGCAAGTGGTCGGGCACCGAGATCAAGCTCGACGGCCAGGATCTCCTCGTCATGAAGGAATCCGACCTCATGGGCATCGTCGGCTAGCGTCCCTCCGCAATCAACCGCTTCGATTGAAGCGTCATGCCCGGACATGATCGGGGCATCCATCTTTCAAAACGATGGATGCCGGCATAGGCGCGAAGCGACGCCGTTCTTCGAACGGCTATGCTCGGCAAAGACGCCCAAGGGAAGCGGCACACAACAAACCAGGAGTAACATTCAATGGCCGCCAAAGACGTCAAGTTTTCCGGCGACGCGCGCCAACGCATGCTGCGCGGCGTCGATATCCTCGCCGACGCTGTGAAGGTGACCCTCGGCCCGAAAGGCCGCAATGTCGTGATCGAAAAGAGCTTTGGCGCGCCCCGCATTACCAAAGACGGCGTCACCGTTGCCAAGGAGATCGAACTCGAGGACAAGTTCGAGAACATGGGCGCTCAGATGGTGCGCGAGGTCGCCTCCAAGACCAACGATCTCGCCGGCGACGGCACCACGACCGCCACGGTGCTGGCACAGGCCATCGTCCGCGAGGGCGCGAAAGCAGTTGCCGCCGGCATGAATCCCATGGATCTCAAGCGCGGCATCGACATCGCCGTCGCCGCCGTGGTGAAGGACATCGGGAAGCGCGCGAAGGCGGTGGCGTCCTCGGCCGAAGTCGCTCAGGTCGGCACCATCTCGTCCAATGGCGACGCCTCGATCGGCAAGATGATCGCGCAGGCGATGCAGAAGGTCGGCAATGATGGCGTCATCACCGTCGAGGAGAACAAGTCGCTCGAAACCGACGTCGATATCGTGGAGGGCATGAAGTTCGATCGCGGCTATCTTAGCCCCTACTTCATCACCAATGCGGAGAAAATGGCGGCCGAGCTGAACGACGCCTACATCCTGCTGCACGAGAAGAAGCTGACCGGCCTCCAAACTTTGCTGCCGGTGCTCGAGGCGGTCGTGAAATCCGGCAAGCCGCTGCTGATCATCGCGGAAGATGTCGAAGGCGAAGCGCTGGCCGCGCTGGTGGTCAATCGGCTTCGTGGCGGCCTGAAAGTGGCCGCAGTGAAGGCACCGGGCTTCGGTGATCGCCGCAAGGCCATGCTGGAGGACATCGCCATCCTGACCAACAGCCAGCTCATTTCCGACGAGCTCGGCATGAAACTCGAGAACGTCACCGTTAATATGCTGGGCCGCGCCAAGAAAGTGCTGATCGACAAAGAGAACACCACCATCGTCAACGGCGCCGGCAAGAAAAAGGACATCGAGGCACGGGTCGGACAAATCAAGGCGCAGATAGAGGAGACCACCTCCGACTATGACCGCGAGAAGCTGCAAGAACGTCTGGCCAAGCTCGCCGGCGGCGTTGCGGTAATCCGTGTCGGAGGCGCGACCGAGGTCGAGGTCAAGGAAAAGAAGGATCGCGTCGAGGATGCGCTCAACGCCACGCGCGCCGCGGTGGAGGAAGGCATCGTGCCCGGCGGCGGCACGGCGCTGCTGCGGGCCAAGAAGGCGGTCGGCCGCATCAACAACGACAACCCGGACGTGCAGGCCGGCATCAACATCGTACTGAAGGCGCTGGAAGCGCCGATCCGTCAGATCGCGGAAAACGCCGGCGTCGAGGGCTCCATCGTGGTGGGCAAGGTTCTCGAAAACAAGACCGAGACCTTCGGCTTCGACGCCCAAAAGGAAGAATATGTCGACATGATCGCCAAGGGCATCGTCGATCCCGCCAAGGTCGTGCGCACCGCCTTGCAGGATGCCTCGTCGATCGCAGGGCTGCTCGTGACCACCGAAGCCATGGTCGCCGAACTGCCCAGGGAAGAGCCTCCGGCTATGCCACCGGGCGGCGGCGGAATGGGTGGTATGGGCGGCATGGGCTTTTGAGTTCCTTCAACGGCACGACTTCGTCAGAAGGCCGCCTCCGGGCGGCCTTCTTTTTTCGCGAAGTGGGTTTTAGGGTAAGGGCCGATTCGACAAGCGGGGATTCTCCATGCGCGCGCTGCGGCTGTGCCTGATCAGTCTAACGATGGCTTTACCGGGACCTCTGCGGGCGCAAGACCGGCCGCTTCCCAAAGCTACGCCCGGCGCGGAGGTGAGATACTTCACCTCCATCGACGGACTGATGGAGGGCAATGCGGACGTTATCCTTAAAGAGACCCGCCAGGGCAAGACGGTCACGGGCGCCGTTCTCGATGTGTGTTACCCTGCGGAGAAAGGCTCGAGCCGCAAGGACCGCTTCGTCGCCAACCTCGCGGTGAACGGTTCGACCCTGACCGGCAGCACACAAAGCATCGCCGACAAGCTGCCGGTCACGGTGAAGCTCACACGCAAGCCCACAGGCGATACCTTCGAGTTCGGGGGCAGGATCAGCGTCGGCCAAAAAGTTACCGACGTGACCTCGACAGACAATTCCGACCTCAGCGAGGCTGAGTTCAACGATGCCCGGATGACCGATGACGGCATCAGCGCATCGCCGAAGGATTTCACCGAGGTATCTCCCGAAGCAATCGCCGTGAAAGTGAAGATCGACGCAGCGATCGACCTGCTCAAAAGTTTGAGAGAACAAAATGTCGAGGTGCTGCTGAACAGCCTCGAGGTGACTTGCGAGGCGCTGCGGGCGGGAGCGCAGGTCATCGACATCAACGTCGATCCTGAGCGCGCCCCCTCCCTTCTCGCTCGGTTGAAAGCAACGCCCGGCGTGGTCGCCGCGGGCTGGAGCGCCGGGATGTTCGATATGGAGCGCACCATCCGGTTTCCGGCCGCAGAATGGCGTGACAAGGGCAAACTCAATCGCGACAAGCTTGCGACCGCTATCTCCGGTGTGCTGGAAAAAGCTTTGAATGCAAAGCCGGCGTCAGCAAAATGGAGTGACAACACCGGCAAACTGACGTTGACGTTCAAACGCCCCAGCGTGCTGGTTCCGGCGCTCGGGTTGACCGACACCATCAAAGTGACAGCATTGCCAGGCCCTGACAGGCCCGATGAATCCGATCATATCATGCTCTGGGTCGGCGCTCCCTCGACTAGCACTGCGGACGAAACCGATGGGCCGAGGCTCGGTCTTACCGACGATCTGTCAGCGGACGACGGCGAGAGTAACGAGACCAATGACAGCGGCACGCTGGATGCGCTGGCGAAACAGTTCAAAGCCCAGCGCTGGGACGTCGACAAATCGGCCTGGAAATAGCGGGTATCCGGTCTTCGCGGCAAAGGAATCGCGATCCGTACACGCACGGCATAACTCACAATCTAGAGTCCTCCACCGCTTCACGGAAACGGTGCAAGGACTCTACCTTTGTGACGCGTTTTCTTCACGCGAACCGGATCCACTTCGCTTGAAAACGCTCTAGTTTGTATTGAGATGAAAGCGCAGCGTGGTCGGTCCGACAAACGAGATCTCATCGTCCTGTCGCTCCCAGGTCACGGCAGCGGAAAGCGCCGCAGTCAAATCGTCATCGGCCTGAGCTTTCTCCGGCGGACAGGAGCGATCCTCCAGCGGACCGGCCGCGAAGATGACGGTGTTGCCGGCAACCGAAAACTGGCCTCTCCCGCCTTTGCACCACAATTCGAGCTTGACCCCGCCACTGTCGTCAATGTCCAGCGATGGCACCCGCTTCGAACCGGGCTGCGGCGATGCATCCAGCGTCATCTCGAAACCGAACGGAAATCCATCCTGCGCCGACGCCGGCCACGCGCCGGCGGCTCCCAGCGCGACCAGGACCACACCCAACACGAACCCAAACCTTGCAGCCATCTGCCCTCATTGAACGAGCTGAGACTGATAGAACCAGTCGCCGTTCTACAAGTTGAACGGACTGGAATCAGCCTCTCGTCATCTTTGGGATCGAGCGCGATCTTCTCGAAACCGATTTCCACTTTGCTCGGCTCTTCGGGTTGGGATCATGCTAAGAGCTTTTTGACGCGTTTTCTTCACACGAGCCGGCATCCACTTCGCTCGAAAATGCTATAGTGCGTTGAGGCTTGATCAACGTCATTGCGAGCCGGCCGATGGCGACGTGTGGCGGCATCCCAACGCCAACGAAGCAACCCAGCTTTTTCTTCAACCTCTGGATTGTCTCGCTTGACGCGCAAACCGGCGCAAACCAATTAATCGGTCCCCGGCTCGCAATGACGAGGCGGTCGGTTCAACCAACCTCATCTGCTTTAAGTGCCGTCCTCTCCCGACCCGGGGGTTTGATCCGTATGGCCATAGGACGGAGCCGCAGGCTCAGCCATCGCCCAGCTCGTGTCCGGCACAGGGGTGGGCTTTGGCGCGGCGCGCTTGGCCACTGCCTTTTTCGTCGAGGCCCTGCGCTTCGCCGCCGGCTTCCTTGCGGATTTACCGGTGGATCGCTTGGCTGACTTCTTGGCGGATTTTTTGGTGGATTTCCCTGGAGATTTTCTGGCGGATTTTTTCGCTGATTTCTTTGCCGACTTCTTCTTCACGGACTTCTTTTTTGAAGCCGTCTTCGCCGCCTTCTTGCCAGACTTCTTTGCGGACTTCTTCGTGGATTTCTTGTTCGCCGCTACGGCCTTCTTCTTGCTCTTCTTGGCCTTAACGCCCTTCGCCTTGCTGGATTTCTTAGCTTTCTTAGCCATCGTGATCCTCCTGTTGCCGCCGATCAATTCAGTCCTGGCCGGGGGCCGCCCGTCGCCCAATCGAGAAGTTCAATCGTGTGAACAACAGGGACCGACGTTCCGCCGGCAATCTGAATCATGCACCCGATGTTTCCGGCGGCAATCATGTCCGGCTTGACGCTTGCGATGTTGGCGACCTTTCGGTCGCGCAGTCGGCCCGCAATGTCAGGCTGGAGAATGTTGTATGTCCCCGCCGAACCGCAACACAAATGACCCTCGGGTATATCTTTCACTACGAATCCATTCTTGAAAAGCAAATCTTTCGGAAGCTGCGTGATTTTCTGGCCATGCTGAAGCGAACAGGCGGAGTGATAAGCGATGACAAGCTCGCTGCGGCTCGGCGGCGGCGGCAGGTCGAGGCTGGCGACATACTCTGTGATATCCTTGGCCAAGCCTGAGACCTTCGCGGCAGGCCCGGCGAAGTCGCGGTCCTCCCGCAGCAGGTAACCGTAATCCTTGATGACGGTGCCGCAGCCAGAGGTCGTGACCAGGATGGCATCGAGACCATCCCGTTCCGCTTCGCGGGTCCAGGCTCTGATGTTGGCCCGCGCACGCGCCAGGGCGTCCCGATCGTCGCCCATGTGATGTGTCAGCGCGCCACAACACTGCTCGTCCGCCACCAGCACCACTTCGACGCCGTGACGGGTTAACAGGCGGATCGCGGCCTCGTTGATGCGCGGCGCCAGCACCTGCTGGGCGCAGCCTTGCAGCAGAGCGACGCGGCCACGCCTCATACCCGTCGCTGGAAACACACTTCCCGCAGCCGCTCCGGGAGAGGGCAGCGACGCGGGCGCGAGCGCCAACATCGCCTTGATCCTGTGCAGCAACGTCGGCGTCACGCCCCCCTTCGAGCCCGGCAGCAGGGCTGCGAATGGCCGCCCGAAGCGCGCAAGGGTCATGCTGACCCGAAAGATTCTCGGCCGCGGCAGCACGAAAGCGAGAACGGCTCGAAGCAGCCGTTCGGAAACCGGGCGCGCATACTCCTTCTCGATTTTGACACGCGCCTGATCCACCAGGTGCATGTAATTGACCCCGGAGGGGCAGGTCGTCATGCAGGCAAGACACGATAGACAGCGATCGATGTGTTTGACGACCTCAGCCGTTGGTGGCTCGTTCTTTTCGAGCATCTGCTTGATCAGGTAAATCCGGCCGCGTGGGCTATCGAGTTCGTCGCCGAGCAACACATAGGTCGGGCACGTCGCCGTGCAGAATCCGCAATGGACGCACTTACGGAGGATCTTGTCCGCCTCGGCAATGTCAGAATCGCTCAGTTGAGCGGGCGTGAATTCGGTTTTCATCAGATCGGCGTCCGCGTCAGCCTGCCGCGATTAAAAATGCTTTTGGGGTCGAAGCTCTGCCGCACCCGCTCGGCCAGCGCTGCGACGCCTTTTGCCTGCGGATGAAACACATCGACAGTTCGGCGCAATCCCTCGTCGGCCCGCAGCAGGGTCGCGTGCCCGCCGAGCGGAGCGAGCCGACGACGCAGCGATGCGGCATGTGCATCGACCGACGGCGGCAGCGCCGCCCAGAGCAATCCGCCAGCCCAGTCGTAGATCACCTCGCCGCCGGTCTCACGCGTCAGCGTCTGTCCGAAGACTCCCCCGGATGCCGGAGGACAGACGATCCTCCACACCGGCCAAGCGCCCAGTGGGCCATCAGCCGCGAAGGGCGCAACGTCCCGAATCTCGCGCCACAGCGCCGCCGATTCAGCGTTCTCAACAAATTCGGCCGCGCCGAAAGACGCAAGGTCAGCTGCAAGCGCCGCTCCGCGATGAACGACGGAGGCGGCGATGCCCTCCAGCCGCAACAACGTCGCAGCCTGTCCCATGGATGCAAGACCGGCCAGCGCGCCTCGCGATGCCTTGAGAGCTGAGTACGGCGCGTGCGCCGCCCCCGAAACGTCGTAGGGAGAACCCAGCGCGGCCGTCATTGCTCGGTTGGCGGCGAGGTCATCAAGCCCGCGCAACACCAACGTGCGCTCGGCCTCCGCCTTCGGCATCACCTTGAGCGTCACCTCGGTCATGATCGCCAGCGTGCCCCACGATCCGGCCAGCAACTTACAGAGATCATAGCCGGTGACGTTCTTCACCACCCTGCCCCCGGCCTTGAAACTGTCGCCGAAGCCGGAAACCGCGTGAGCGCCGAGCAGATGGTCCCGCACGCCACCGGCCTTGATACGGCGCGGTCCGGCTAACCCGGCGCCAATCATGCCGCCGATGGTCCCTCGTCCAGACCGGGAGTCTAACAACACGGCAGTATTCATCGGCTCAAACGCAAACTCCTGATTCTTGGAATCGAGCAGCGACAGCACCTCATCCAACGGTGCGCCGGCCTGCACCGTAATGATGAGTTCGCTCGGCTCGTAGCAGGTCACCGCATTCAGCGCCGACACATCGAGCACCGCGTTGGTCATCATCACATGGCCGATCGACCGCTTCGATCCGTGCCCGATAATCTCAAGCGGCTGTTCGCCCGCGAGGGCGGTACGCACCGCGGCCTCAACGTCTGCGGCGTCGCGTATGTGCAGGATGTTCACGGCTGCCTCAATGCGGCGGAGCTGTCATGGCCGGCATGCCCGGGCTCCTCCCGGCCATCCCCGTCTTGGTCCGCAGTAAAACGTGGATGCCCGGCGCAATGGGCCTGTGCTCGGGCCGGCGAAGCCAGACCCGAGTGCCGGGCATGACGGAGCATGCGGATAGGACGTCGCCTTATCATCAAAATCTCGGCAGATCCGGAAACGGCAGCTTGCCGCCGTGCACATGAACGCGGCCGAGTTCGGCGCAGCGGTGCAGCGTCGGAAACACCTTGCCTGGATTGAGAAGACCCTGGGCGTCGAACGCGCATTTCAGCCGCTGCTGCTGGTTGAGATCGACTTCGCTGAACATGTGCGGCATCAGGTCTCGCTTCTCGATGCCGACGCCATGCTCGCCGGTCAGAACGCCGCCGAGTTCGACGCAGCAGCGCAGAATGTCTGCGCCGAACGCCTCCGCCTTGTCCATCTCACCGGGCTTGTTGGCATCGTACAGGATGAGCGGATGAAGATTGCCGTCGCCGGCATGGAAGACGTTGGCCACGCCGAGGCCGTACTTCTCGCCGAGATCGCGAATGCGCGCCAGCGCCCGCGGCAGCGCTCCGCGCGGAATGGTGCCGTCCATGCAGAGATAGTCGGGCGAGATGCGGCCTACTGCCGGAAACGCCGCCTTGCGGCCGGCCCAGAACAGGTCGCGCTCCGCTTCCGAACCGGAAATCCGGCAGGTCGTCGATCCGCAGCCGAGCGCGATGGCCTCAACGCGCCTGATGAGTTCGTCAACCTCGATTGAAGAACCGTCAAGCTCGATGATCAGCAGCGCCTCGACGTCGAGCGGATAACCGGCGTTGACGAAGGCTTCGGCGGCGTGGATCGCCGGCCTGTCCATCATCTCCATGCCGCCGGGAATGATGCCGGCGCCGATGACCCGCGCCACGCATTCACCCGCCGCTTCCACCTGCGAGAATCCGACCATCAGCGCCCGCGCGGTTTCCGGCTTCCGCAGAATGCGGACGGTGACCTCGGTGACGACGCCGAGCAAACCTTCGGACCCGGTGATGATGCCCATCAGATCATAACCCGCCTGCTCGGGCGTCTTGCCGCCGATGCGCAGGACTTCGCCAGACATCAGCACAAGCTCGCAGCCGAGCACGTTGTTGGTTGTCATGCCGTACTTCAGACAGTGAACACCGCCGGAATTTTCCGCGATGTTGCCACCGATCGAGCAGGCGATCTGCGATGAGGGATCCGGCGCGTAGTAGAACCCGGCATGGGCCACCGCTTGGCTGATCGCGAGGTTGGTGACGCCGGGCTCGGTGACGACAACACGGTTGTCGAAATCGATCTCACGGATGCGCTTGAACTTGCTGAGGCCGAGGAGCACCGCGTCGGCCAACGGCAACGCTCCACCCGACAGCGAGGTGCCGGAGCCGCGCGGCACCACCTTGATGCCGTGATCGAAGCAGTATTTCAGAACGCGCGACACCTGCGCCGTGGTTTCCGGCAATACCACCACCATCGGCGGCTGACGATAAGCGGTCAAAGCATCCGATTCATACGGCAACATTTCCGCCGCGCTGGAAATGACGCCCTCGCCCGGCACGATTTCACGGAAATCCCGGACAATGGCGTCGCGGCGATCGAGCACCATCTGATCCGGGGCGGGCATCATGATGGTCATCGGCAGGCGCTCCGCTATCGCGCGACCGGGTTGCGCCGATCGCCACAAGACCTTCTAAATCAACCATATTTTGCCCGTGTTGTGTAGGCTAACTCAAACCTCGACCGAAGCAGATGGTACCATCGCGTTATAGGCAGGCTGTGGCACTCGAAGCACGTTTGGAACCAAATCATACTCGAATCGTTCTAAGATCGGTGTTATCGTCCGGTTCTGCGGCTCGTAATCATAGGTTTAATGATCTGCGAAGCCACAGAGCCATCAACACCCCTTCCCTTTCAGGGAGGCGGCCAATCCCCATCAGCTTCAGCCTGAAGCCCCCACAAGGACTCAAGAGGTCTCCATGAAAACCTTCGCCATCTCCGCACTGACTGTTCTCGGCATTACGCTTGCAAGCGTGGGCACCTCGTCCGCTGGAGACGTGGAAGCCGGAAAGGCAGCCTTCAACAAGTGCATGGCATGTCATGCCATTGGCGAAGGTGCAAAGAACAAGGTCGGTCCGGAACTCAACGGCCTGGACGGGCGCCATTCCGGCTCCGTTGAAGGCTATGCCTATTCGGATGCCAACAAGAATTCTGGCATCACCTGGAATGAGGCGCAGTTCAAGGAGTACATCAAGGACCCGAAGGCCAAGGTTCCGGGCACCAAGATGACGTTTGCCGGCATCAAGAAGGAAAGCGAACTCGACAACCTCTGGGCCTACGTGTCGCAGTTCGACAAGGATGGCAAGGTCAAGGCGAAGTAACGCAGACTTCAGTCCGCCTTACTCCCCTGCCGGCATTCTTGCCGGCAGGGCTGCCTGCACCACAAGACCCCGCGCGCGCGCATCCGCCACACCGACCGCACGCAGCGCCAGCAAGGTCGCAGTCTGCACCACATCACGCAGCGTCGCCTGATCATCGAAGTTATCCGGCGCGAGCGGACCCACCAGGGCTTCATGCAGCGCACCAAGCAGCGCGGTCGCCGCGAGCGACGTATCTTGCTGCGGCAGATGTCCGGCACTCACCGCAGCTATGATGCGCGCTTCAATCTCGCCAGCGATTTCGCGGCGGCTAGCCAACTGGGTCGCGGATACATCTACATCGACCGGTTCAGCCAGAATGCCCCAGGCGAGCTTCCTGTGTGAGACCATATGCACGGCGACGGTGGCGATGGCAGCCGCAAGCGCCGAGGATGGCCCCGGCGCGGCATCAGCGGCACCGCGTATTGCCGTCAGCTCATCCTGCGCTATCTCCACGATCAGTTCGGAAATCAGATCGGCCTTCGACGGAAAGTAACGATAGACCGTCCCGGCGGCGACATCGGCACGCAGCGCGACCGGCGCGATCTGCACCGCCGCCATTCCCCCAGTGCTGGCTATATCCCGCGCGGCCGTCAGAATAGCGCGGCGGCGCGCCGCGAGACGCTTCATGACCTGCTGAGTCCGCCGATACACCATGCGGGTTCCAAGTCCCCTCGCCCCGCAATCAAGAGCGGCGCGAGATCAGCATCTTCAAACCGCTACGAAGTCCGCGAACATGCTCGCTGAAAAACTGAACACCCATTCAGAAGGCAAGGCAAGCGGCTTTGTACGATAAGCCCTTCGGGAGCGCCGTGATCGCTTTGGGCTCTGTTCGGCGATACAGAGAGCGTGCTGGCTCTGCGGCGCGCCGCATCAATCGGCATCTGTACAGCCTCCCCTCAAAGCCTTTCACCTTCGCAGCCGGCCGACCTCAACGTCGCTGACGTGGCGACGATTGCGCGCGTTCACCGCAGCGAAGGGCATCAATCGGGTGGGTATTCGAAGAAGTTAGAAATGCAGCATCTTGAACACGCCGAGGCCGGAAAGGCCGACGAAGATGAGATAGATGGCAACGAGCAGATTGAGAAAACGCGGCATCAGCAGGATCAAGACGCCCGCGACCAACGCCACGATAGGCTGGATATGCGCTGCCGTGATGACCATTAAGAAACCTCCACCGATGCTGTTTGCGAATCGCAGAAACTCTATCCGCCGCTGGCGCTTCTTGACAGCATGGTCTGAGATTCCGGCGAGTTTCACCTCACTTTCGTCTTTTGCCGCGCCACAAACCCGCCCCCGAAATGCCAAACTTGCGCGCGGAACGATCGCTGGCGAACTGAATTGGCATGACGTCGAACGGACGGCGTAAAAAAGCGCGTCCGACCTCAATGGAGGCTACCATGCGGAATACCGCTGTGGCTTTTGCCACGCTGATAACTGCGCTCGGCGCAGGATACAGCGCTCATGCGCAAGGCACCACGATCGGCGCGGCACCCTCGACTGATGTGGTCGTCACCCAGCCGGTCGAAGTGAGCGCCGACGGGGGAATTACAATCGAGCAACGCCCGGCGTTTCGCGAATACGTCGTAACCGAGCGCGTGCCATCTTATACCGTTTCCCAACGCATCGCAGTCGGCACGGTCCTGGCCGAAGAAGGCGTGACCCTTTACGACGTACCGCAGCGTTTCGGCGCAACGCCTTATCGCTACACCGTGGTGAATGGCGAAACCGTGCTGATCGAGCCGCGCACGCGGCGCATCATGCAGGTGATCGATTAATCCGCTAAGCAGATAACGAAAAGTGCGTCGCGCGGGTATCGGTCCGCGCGACAACGACGATTTCGAGGTCACGCGGTCGAAGGCCCGTCCGGTACCCTGGGACGGGCCTTCGGTTTATCGTGACGGCCGAATGCTGCGCGTCAATCCTGTATCTTCGAGAAATCCGCGACCGTACGCGTGGCCGCGCGAATCTCGTTGAGCAGCTTGAGGCGGTTCTCACGGATCTTCGCGTCGTCGTCGTTGACCTTCACCTTCTCGAAGAAGGCATCGACCGCGGGCCGCAGTTTCGCCATCGCGGACATGGCGGCGGCAAAGTCTTCGTTCGCAACAGCAGCGCTCGCCTCACGTTTCACATCGTTGATGGCCGCGGCAAGCGCCTTCTCTTCTTCGAGCTTGTAGAGCGAGGCATCCGGCGCGCCGTCGAAGCTGCGCTTGTCCTTCTTCTCCTCGATGGCCAGAATATTTGACGCGCGCTTGGTGCCCGCGAGCAGGTTCTTGCCGTCGTCGGTATCGAGGAATTTTCCGAGCGCTTCGACGCGGCGAACGACCATCAGAAGATCGTCCTGTTCATATACTGGCTCATTTGCAGCGATAAATCTGACGCCAACATGCAGTGCTGCACTAACGAGATCATGTCGCGCGCCTTGTTCTTTCAAAACACCGGACAGGCGGTCAGCAAAAAATTCAACAAGGTCTTCTCTCGTGTCGTCAACACTTAGAATTTCAGAGGGGCCACGAAAATTCTTGTCCAGATGATTGTATGCGACGTCAATGGCCTTCTTTAAGTTGAGCCTAATGTTGTTTTGCAACAAAATGCGAGTTGCCCCCAACGCTGCTCTTCGCAACGCATAGGGGTCTTTCGATCCCGTCGGCTTTTCGTCGATCGCCCAGAAGCCGACCAGCGTGTCGATCTTGTCGGCGAGCGCCACCGCAATCGATACAGAATCACTAGGCACCCGGTCGGCCGGACCCTGCGGTTTGTAGTGCTCCTCGCACGCGGCAGCGACCGAAGCATCCTCGCCAGCGGCCTGCGCGTAGTATTTCCCCATCAGGCCCTGCAGCTCGGGAAATTCGCCAACGACCTCGGTGAGCAAATCGGTCTTGCACAGTCGCGCGGCGCGCTTCGCCTTCTCAACGAGCTTTTCTTTTTCCGCGCTTTGCGCGGTTGGCACGACAAGCGGCGCGATCTCGGCCGCCAGCCGCTCGATGCGCGCGATGCGCTCCGCCTGCGTGCCTAGCTTTTCGTGAAACACAATCTGATCGAACTTCGGCAGCCGGTCTTCAAGCTTCGTTTTCAGGTCGGTCTCGTAGAAGAATTTCGCATCCGCCAGCCGCGCGCGGATCACGCGCTCATTACCGGCGACGATGGCCTTGCCGCCGTCCGAGGCCTCGATGTTGGCGACGAGAATGAACTTGTTAGCGAGATTTCCCGTTTTGGGATCGTTGACGACAAAGCACTTCTGGTTGTTGCGGATGGTGGCGCGGATCACTTCGCCCGGTATCGACAAGAATTCCTTATCGAACGAGCCCATCAGCACCACAGGCCATTCGACAAGGCCGGACACCTCATCGAGCAACACCTGATCCTCGACCAGCTCATAGCCTTGCGCGAACGCCAGTTCTTTCGCGTCGGCGAGGATAATGTCCTTGCGGCGCTGCGGATCGAGCACGACCTTCGCATCGTGCAGCTTCGCCTCGTAATCGTCGAAGCGGCGCACGCCGAATTCGCCCGGCGCCATGAATCTGTGACCGCGCGTGGTCTGTCCAGCTTCGATGCCGGCCACGTCGAACCGCACGATGTCGGGCTCTTCGGTCTCCATGCCGAAGGTCGCGATGATGGAATGCAGCGGCCGAACCCAGGTCAGCGCGCCGGGTTTCGCCGAACGCTCGCCCCAGCGCATCTGCTTCGGCCACGGGAAGGTGCGCACGATCACGGGCAGGAATTCCGCCAGCACATCGATCGCAGGTCGTCCCGGCTTTTCGATCAGCGCGACGTAGAAATCGCCCTTCTTCGGATCGCGCTGGATTTTGGCTTCCTCGAGCGATTTCAGCCCAGCGGCTTTCAGAAATCCCTGCACGGCGGCGTCGGGCGCACCGACCTTCGGCCCCTTGCGCTCGTCCTTAAGATCGGGCTGGCGCGCCGGAATGCCGTGCACGGTGAGTGCGAGGCGACGCGGCGTGACGAAGGCTTTCGCGCCCTCATAGACGAGGCCCTCGGCCACGAGCTTGTCGGTGACCATCCTGCGCAGATCGTCCGCCGCCTTCGCCTGCATGCGCGCGGGAATTTCCTCGGAGAAAAGTTCGAGCAGAAGATCAGGCATTGTTCAGACGCCGCCAGCTTCGGTATGCAGCCACGCCTCGCCGCAGGCTTTCGCCAGTTCGCGTACGCGCAGGATATAGCTTTGCCGCTCGGTCACCGAGATCACGCCGCGCGCGTCGAGCAGATTGAAGACATGGCTCGCCTTGATGCACTGGTCATAGGCGGGCAGCGCCATCAGATGCGCTTCGCGCTTGCCGGGCTGCTTTGGATCATCCTGCCAGCCCGCGTCGAGATATTTCTTGCAAGCCTCTTCCGCCATCGAGAATTGCTTGAACAACATCTCGGCATCGGAATGCTCGAAATTGTGCCGCGAATATTCCTGCTCGGCCTGAAGGAATACGTCGCCGTAAGTGACTTTCTCCGCGCCCTCGCGGCCATTGAAATTGAGATCGTAGACGCGGTCGACGCCTTGCACGTACATCGCCAGCCGTTCAAGCCCGTAGGTGAGTTCGCCCGCCACCGGCGCGCATTCGACGCCGGCCACCTGCTGGAAATAGGTGAACTGACTGACTTCCATGCCGTCGCACCAGCACTCCCAGCCGAGCCCCCACGCCCCCAGCGTCGGGCTTTCCCAGTCGTCCTCGACAAAGCGAATGTCGTGCAGCGCGCTGTCGACACCGATCGCGGCGAGCGATTTCAGGTAGAGGTCCTGGATGTCAGACGGCGACGGCTTGAGGATGACCTGAAACTGATAATAGTGCTGCAGGCGGTTGGGATTCTCGCCGTAGCGGCCGTCCTTGGGGCGGCGCGAGGGCTGCACATAGGCCGCGTTCCAGCGCTTCGGACCCAGCGCGCGAAGCGTGGTCGCCGGATGAAAGGTGCCCGCCCCCACTTCCATGTCGTAGGGCTGCAGGATGACGCAACCGTGGTCCGCCCAATAGCGTTGCAAGGTCAGGATCAGGCCCTGGAACGAGCGTTCCGGGCGCATATGCGGAGGCAAGGAGTCCATCGTCTTTTTGGGAATTCGCGAAATGGGTCTACGCGACGCGACCGTATCGGCGCGCGTTCCTCAAATCAAGGCGACGACGAGCACTTACCGCTGAGGGTTAACGGGATCCACCCGCGACCGGCACGAGTCCGGCGACCTCCAGGGGTGTCGCAGAATCCTAGTCAGGCCGATAGGCGCCGGTGTGATCGCGCCGCAGCGTCGGGATATCGCGGCGCACGGGCTCGGCCACGCGAGTCATCCGTGCTTCCTCGAGCTCCTGATTGATCCGCTTGGCGGTGTTGTAGAACCAGCGGACCACAACTAGTCCACCCAGAGTAGCTGCAAGTGCAATCAGCGGCGGCATCGGTCGATCCTCTTCCTTCGTTGTCGGCCCCCAATTGCCCATATTCTTGCGCAACCTGATCGTTCCCGCAATCGATGTTTTCAAATTGATGACACCGGAGTTCGGCATGCCCTCCGGCGGCCTAAAATCCGAACCTAGCCCAGATTGCCCGGGTCTCGAGGGCGGAAATCAACCCGTCCGGCAGCCCCGCGATGCCATCAAACGAGGTCGTCGTTCCAGCTCCCGCCTTGCGGCCAAACAGCCCCGATAGCAGACCGGTCGAAGGCGCTATCAGCGGCGTGCTGACCTTATCGCCGAACCGATCCCGCAGCGTCGAGCGGAGATCGCCGACCGCATCCGCAAGGCCGAGCGCGACCGATCGCTCGCCGGCCCAGTATTCTCCGGTGAACAAAAGGTCGTCCGTTCCCTTCAGCCGCTCCCCGCGGCTTGCCTTCACCAGTTCGATGAAGGTCGCGTGGATCTCGCGCTGGATCGCCTTCAGCCGCCCCACGTCGTCGGGGTTTTCCGGAAGAAAGGGATCGAGCGTCGCCTTGTGTTCGCCTGCCGTATACAGCCTTCGCTCAACCCCGATTTTCCTGATCAGTTCGGTGAAGCCGAAGCTGCTGCCGACCACACCGATCGAACCCAGGATCGAAGAGGGATCGCAAAAAATCTCGTCCCCCGCACAGGCGATCATGTAACCGCCCGAGGCGGCGACGTCCTCGACGAAGACCAGCACCGGAAGCTCTTTCTCCTGCGCGAGCTGCCGGATACGCAGGTAAATCTGGCGCGACTGAACCGGCGAACCGCCCGGCGAATTGACCACCAGCGCCACCGCTTTGGCGTTGTCCACCGCAAACGCCCGCTCCAGCGTTTTGGCGACGCCGGCGAGCGTCATGCCAGGCTTGAGCGGCGTGACCGCGCCGATCACGCCGGACAACCGCACCACCGGCACCACCGCCCCGCGCTGCCATCGCTTGGGAACCAGTTTTATCAGCGCTGCTTTTATCCGTCCGCTCATGGCGTTTCCCTCGGCAATTCGTCATCATCCAATCGCCTGATTAAGATGAAGATAGCATCTATCTACCCGAGGCACTCACCGGTAGCCTTCTTGCGACAATTCGCGTCAAGTCCGCGCGAGGCAGCCAGCGCTCCTCTGCAATGGACGGGCGGAGGGACACCGCGCCTTCGGCACCGCCGTTTCACCGGAGCCCCGTGGACGCAAGAGCCTGACCGCCCACGAGAACAACCTGAGCCTCTCTGGTGGGACGGCCCATCTCATCGCTGAGCATCAAATCCGGGCAAAGTCTGAGCGGCGCCCGGCTCCCCTTGACCGCGCGAACCAGAACGCGGATCGCGGGCTTGCGGGGGTCCGGATGCACGGGCCGGATCGCGATATCGCCGAAGCCGCGATCAAGCGCGCTAAGCACCTCGGCCAGACCGTCGCTGCGCCAGATCAGGCTGAGCACGCCCCCGGATTTCAGCATACGCCGCGCCGCGTGAGTCCAGATGTCCAGACCCGACGGTTCCGCGACATGTGCCGCGCGACGACCCTGGTCCGGCGACGGCCGGTGCCGTACGGCATCGTTGAAGGGAGGATTCATCAATACCACATCGGCGGTGTCGGGACCAAGACCGACACGTGCGAACGTCTCCGCCTCCGCTGTGATATCGAGGGTGCAGACGCGCGCCGCGAGGCTGTTGAGAACCGCGTTTCGGCGCGCCAGAACGGCAAGGGTTTCGTCGCGCTCAACCAGCACCAGATCGACGTTGTCGATCCGCGTTGCCACCGCGAGCCCGGCAGCACCCACGCCCGCTCCGAAATCGACGATACGATCGCCGGGCCTGCCCGGCGTGGCGGCGGCGAGCAGCATGGCGTCGTGGCCGGCGCGATGGCCGGACGAAGGCTGATACAACCGCAGCCGTCCGCCGAGAAACGCATCCTCTCCGACGTCAGGTCGATTGTCGGTCATCGGGGCGTAACTCGTGAGCAAGCCCGGCCTCGGTGAGAAGCTGTCGCGCCGCGCGATTGTCATCCTCATTCACCAGAATGCGGCGGGGCAGCACCCCGAGCGACCCCTCGATCACGCTCATGTTCTGATCCAGCACCAGGTGAAAAATCCCGGCGCCGTCCAGCAACGCGCCGATCGCCGACACCAACACCAGATCGTTGGTTCGAACCAATTCCCGCAACGTCACGTTCTCCGGCGTAACCAGCTTCACGCCCCTGTGGCCCATGTCAACACCTCCATGTCAACCACTACCTGCGCTTGCCGGGTCGACCGGCACTTTCTATGGTGCAGCGGTTGGAATGAGACGAATTTCGCAAACCGGAGATCCATGCTTGGCGGTCATCGTCCCCTTCGAAAGTCACTCGACAGGCTCCATTGACCAACTCGTCGAACTCGTCGCCGCCGACATGGAGCGCGTCAACGCCACCATCCTGTCGCGGACCGGGTCCGAAGTCACGATGATCCCCGATGTCGCCACCCACCTGATCTCGTCTGGCGGCAAGCGGCTGCGCCCGATGCTAACGCTGGCGATGGCCAATCTCGCCGGTTATTCCGGTGAAGGTCACGTCAAGCTCGCGGCTTCGGTGGAATTCATGCACACCGCGACACTGCTGCACGACGACGTGGTCGACGAAAGCGAGCTGCGCCGCGGCAAGCTCTCGGCCCGCATGGTGTGGGGCAACGAGGCCAGCGTTCTCGTCGGCGATTTCCTGCTTGGGCAGGCGTTCCGAATGATGGTCGAGGTCGGCTCGCTACGCGCGCTCGACATCCTGTCTTCGGCGGCAGCCACCATCGCCGAGGGAGAAGTCATGCAGCTTGCGGCGGCGAAGAATACCGCCACAACGGAGGACGAATACCTCGCGGTCATCCGCGGCAAGACAGCCGAGCTATTCGCCGCCGCCTGCGAGGTCGGTCCGGTGCTCGGCGGCCGTCCAAAGGCTGAGGAAACGGCGGCTGCAAGCTTCGGCATGAACCTCGGCATCGCCTTCCAGCTTGTCGATGACGTGCTTGATTACGGAGGAAAGTCGGCGAAGCTCGGCAAGAATGTCGGCGATGATTTCCGCGAAGGCAAGATCACCTTGCCGGTCGTGCTGGCGTTCCGGCGCGGCAACGATGTCGAGCGCGAATTCTGGGTGCGGGCGCTCGAGGAAGGCAAGATAGGCGACTCCGACCTCAATTACGCCATCGGGCTGATGACCAAGCATCGCGCGCTGGAGGATACCCTCAATCGCGCTCAGCACTACGGCGCGATGGCGGTCGATGCGCTAGCGCTGTTTCCGCCATCGCCGATGAAGAGCGCGCTGGAACAAGTCGTCGCGTTCTGCCTGGCACGGTCGCACTGACGATCCGGAGCGATGATGTCCGCCCGTGCCGCGGAATGAGAACCGTCAAGCTCCGTCACGAGCCGCCGCCCAGCATCCCCACATGAACCCACCATTGCGGGCGATCGAGCCGGATCGTCTGCGCGGCGTGATGCGCATCCGCCTCGTCGCTGAAGATCGCAAAGCACGTCGCGCCCGAGCCCGACATCCGTGACAGCCGCGCGCCGGTTGCCCGCAACCTCGCCAGCACCTCACCGATCACCGGCTGAATGCGGATCGCCGGTGCTTCGAGATCATTGGTGCCGTCCGACAGCATAGTGAGCCAATCGTCCATCGGAGCACCGGCCTTTGGCCACACGATAGCCTCGATCACATCGTTGACGCCGACATTCAGTTCACCTTTGCGAAGGCCGAGTGCGGCGAAGACCTCCTTTGTGGCGACGGGAACGCGGGGGTTGACCAGGACAGCGGGCATCGCCGGCAGATCCAGCGGCAACAACGATTCGCCGACGCCCGTCATGACGCAGCTTGCCGAGCGGACACAAACCGGCACGTCGGCGCCGGTCAGTCGCGCCGTCTCCAGCAATCGCGGATCGCCCATCGCAATGCCGTTGACCCTCGCCAGAAGCCGCAACGCCGCAGCCGCATCAGCTGATCCGCCGCCGATACCGGCTGCGACCGGCAAATGCTTGTCCAGCGCGAAGGCGCCTGCCTTCAGATTTGCGACCCGTTCGCTGAATAGCCGCGCCGCCTTAAGAATGAGATTATCGGCTGTCTGGCCGCACTCCTGCGCCCGCGGGCCGCCAGCAACCAGCGATAGATCCGCGCCCTGTGTCAGCGTGAGACGATCGACGCAGTCGGCAAATGCCACCACGCTTTCGAGATCGTGAAAACCGTCGGCGCGCCGGCCTACGACCCGCAGCGTCAGATTGACCTTGGCGCGCGCCGTCTCGCTCAGCGCCGGTGTGGCCGTTTCCAGATCCGTAGCGCCGGTGACGATCATAGCGGATGTCAAATCCAAAAACGGCACATGAATCAAATGATTTTTGCGATTGCGGCGGGCGTGGTTCGCGACGGAGGTGTAACTTTCGCAAGCGACGCCGCCACGATGGCCGGGGTGCGCCGCCGCCCTTCTTAGCCGCCCTTGCCGTCATCCTTCTTTTTGTCCGCCGAGGCGGCTGACGGAGTTTCGTCCGCCGGCAAGCCTTTTTCGATCTTCGCCTCGATTTTCGGCAACTCTTCGGCTTCCGGCTTCAGGTCGCGCGCGTGCGCCCACTGAAATCTTGCTTCCAGGGTCCGGCCGACGCGCCAGTAAGCGTCGCCAAGGTGATCGTTCACCGTCGGATCCTCGGGCTTGAGGTTGATGGCGCGCTCCAGCGTCTTGACCGCCTCCTCGTAATTGCCGATGCGGTAATAGGCCCAGCCGAGGCTGTCGACGATATAGCCGTCGTCCGGCCGCTGATCGACGGCGTGCTTGATCATCTTCATGGCTTCATCGAGATTGAGGCCGCGGTCGATCCAGGAGTAACCGAGATAATTCAGCACATGCGGCTGCTCGGGCTGAATCTCGAGCGCCTTCTTCATGTCGGCTTCCGCCTTGCCCCAGTTCTTTGACCGTTCTTCGCAGATACCGCGGAAATAGTAGTAGACCCAATTCGGCTTGCCCTTGGTCTCGGCGATGACGTCGATGCCTTTGCCGTAGGTCTTTGCGCAATCGGCAAACTTCTTGCGGCCCCGCTCGACGTTGCCGAGCGCCATGATGGCTTCCAGGTCGCTCGAATCCTGCTCCGTGACACCCCTGAGAATTTTGATCGCCTCGTCGCTGCGATCAACGGCATCGAGATTAGTAGCAAGTTGAATCTGGGCATTGCGCTTCAGCGGGGAATCGACCGGTACACGCTGATAGACGCCGATCGCCATCTCCGGCTTCTTCACTGATTCATAGAGATCGGCGAGTGACAACAGCGCCATTGAATGATCGGGCGAGAGATAAAGTGCGAGCTGCAAATAGACCAGAGCCAGGTCCTCGCCGCCGCGCCGGGTCAGAGACGCGCCGATGCCGTAAAGGGCTTCGGCGGCGCCGGTTTGCGGCGAGCTGACGAGTTGCGGCAGCTTCTTGCCGGCCTTGATCTCTTTGATGCCTTCCTGAATCAACGGATGCCGCGCCAGCTTTTTGTCGAACGCCTCATACACGGCCAACGCCGCAGCGCCGTCCTTGTTGCGCGACAGCCACCGCGCATAGGCATCGGCCACGCGGAGCGCCGAATCGTCGAGTTTGTAAGCGCGCTCGAGACGAGCGCCGGCTTCTTTGTTCCGGCCCGCAAGATCGAGCAACATCCCCAAATGCAGATCCTTGAAGATCGGGTACCATTCCGGACCGGTCAGCGCGTCAATGTTGGCGACGGCCTGTTTAGTGTCGTCCGCGCCATAGTCGGCCCAGCCCGCCAGCAGAGTCGCCACGAGATCGGTGATCGGTCCACGGATGGACTGTTTGATATTTTTTTGGGCGACCGCGTACTTCTTCAACTTCAGATTATGGACGCCGACAACCAGCCGCGCGACCCGGTTGGATTTATCGATAGCGAGAATGCGGTCGGCCAGCTTCACGGCGATGGCGATATCGCCTTCGGCCAGCGACGAAATGAACGCGCGATCCAGAAGCTCGTTGTTTTTTGGATCGGTACGCAACGCCGAACGATAGAACGTCGCCGCAGACATGGCGTCGCGCTCAACGCTGGCATGGCGCGCAGCGAGATAGCTGCCCGACGTCGTCATGGTGCGCAGATCCTTGGCACTCGGAAATTGCGCGGTTTCGGTCGGATGGTCCGGCGTCTGAGCCGCTACCGGACCGGACGGAGCCAACAATGTCGCAGCAGCGACAATCATCGCCAGGCGATTGAGACGAATGGACAACATCGGGATTCGCGTAGCTCCAGATTTCACGGCACGAACATCAGGGTTTTCAATATGCAACCCGGCCGGCACCATTGCATGATCCGCTTCTAACATTTGCGCCGCGTTTCAGCGAGTGTCTTTGCAAATGCGAATCAAGGAACGCTCGCAAGCCCGGATCGGGGCTGGATTGACATTTGTTGTCTGGTATTCACCACTGACCTCAACCAGCCGCGCGACAATGGCGCGTTTGACCTCCCGCGGCAAGGATCGGCGGCGACCCAACCGCTTGCATCGCCAAGTATGGCGTTATCAGGGCCGTGCTCATAATCGCAGGCATCCGCAGATCACATCGCCTCGTAGTTGGGTCCACCGCCCCCTTCTGGCGGCACCCAGGTGATGTTGCCATTTGGGTCTTTCACATCACAGGTTTTGCAGTGGACGCAGTTCTGCGCGTTGATCTGATAACGCACGGTCGAGCCTTCCTCCACCCATTCATAAACGCCGGCAGGACAATAACGGCTCGACGGACCAGCATACACGTCGTGTTCCGAGGTCTTCTGCAGGGTCATATCGGCGACCTTCAAATGAACCGGCTGATCCTCCTCGTGATTGGTGTTGGAGAGGAACACCGACGAAAGTTTGTCGAAGGTCAGTTTGCCGTCCGGCTTCGGATAGACGATCCGCACATGGGCTCTGGCTGGGTCGAGCGTCTGACCGTCCGGCTTTGCGTGCGGCCAAGTTCCCAACAACGAGAACCCAAACAAAGTGTTGGTCCACATGTCAAGGCCGCCCAACGCCACCCCGGCAAGGGTGCCGAACTTCGACCATAACGGCTTGACGTTACGGACCTTGAACAGATCCCTGCCGACCGCGGAACCGCGCCAGGCATTCTCGTACTCGGCGATCTCGTCGTTGGCGCGCCCGCTGCCGAGCGCCGCAGCGACGTGCTCCGCAGCCAGCATTCCGCTGCCCATTGCGTTGTGAATGCCCTTGATGCGCGGAACGTTAACGAATCCCGCCGCGCAGCCGATCAGCGCGCCGCCCGGAAAGGTTAGGCGCGGCACCGACTGGTAGCCGCCCTCGGTGATGGCGCGCGCACCGTAGGCAAGCCGTTTGCCGCCTTCGAACACGCTCCGGATCGCGGGATGGGTCTTGAACTGCTGGAACTCATCGAACGGTGACAGGTACGGATCGTCATAGTTGAGGTGAACCACGAATCCGACGGCGACGCGATCGTCGTCATAGTGATAGAGAAACGAGCCGCCGCCGGTGGAATTGTTCAGCGGCCAACCGAATGAGTGCTGGATCAGCCCGTTGCGGTGCCGGGCGGGGTCGACCTGCCAGACCTCCTTGAAGCCGATACCGAATTCTGGCGGTTCACTGGTCTTGTCGAGCGCAAATCTCGCATTCAACTGCTTGGACAAGCTGCCCCGGGCGCCTTCCGCGAACAGCGTATACTTGCCGAGCAGTTCCATGCCGCGTGTGTAGGAACTCTTTCGCGAGCCGTCCCGTGCGACGCCCATGTCGCCGGTCGCAATGCCGCGCACCGCGCCATCGTCGTTGTAGAGCACTTCCGTTGCCGCGAAGCCGGGATAGATTTCGATACCGAGCGCTTCCGCTTTCCGCGCAAGCCAGCGGCAGACGTTGCCGAGCGAGCCGATGTAGCAGTGATGATTGTTCATCAGCGGCGGCATGAGGAAGCCGGGAAGCCGGATCGCGCTACCCCGCGTCATCCAATAGAACCGGTCGTCTTTGACCTGCGTCTTGAGGGGGCAATCGAGATCGTTCCGCCAGTCCGGCACCAGCTTGTCGAGCCCGGCAGGATCGATCACCGCGCCGGACAGGATATGGGCGCCGACCTCCGACCCTTTTTCAACGATGACGATACTAAGATCGGAATCGAGCTGCTTGAGCCGGATCGCCGCCGACAGGCCGGATGGTCCCGCGCCAACGATAACGACATCGAAATCCATCGACTCGCGCGGTGGCAATTCGTCGCTGCTCATGTTCTGCTTCCGCAACCGGCGACCTTCGCGTTTGTAATGCTTCTGCGGCTTGTTGTTTCCGATTTTTTACTCGAGAACAACCAGGGAAAGCACCTGCGTTCCACGCAGACCCCCTTGCAGGTTAGTGTCCGGCAAATCGTGGATCCCACATGACATCAGATCAAGCGACCACTGTGCGGGAACTCCTGACCTTCTATCTCGAAGCGGGGGTCGACTGTGCGCTGGGGGATGAACCGATCGACCGCCTCTCCACGCCTGATCTGACACCTCCCGACCGGCCAGCCGCCGCTGAGGCGGGAACCGCTCCCGTCGCGGCACGGCAGCCGCCTCGCCAGACCGCCACGGCAGCACCTCGCGCCGGAATTGCCCCGCCGCCAGACATTGCGATCGAATCCGCGCGCGAGGCCGCCCGCACCGCCCCCTCACTCGACGCTCTGCGCGCCCTGCTCGAGAGCTTCGAGGGCTGCGCGCTGAAATTCACCGCTTCGCGACTGGTCTTCGCCGACGGCAACCCGCAGGCGCGGCTGATGTTCGTCGGCGAGGCGCCGGGGCGCGACGAGGACATCGAGGGCTTGCCGTTCGTCGGCCGCTCAGGGCAACTTCTCAACCGGATGATAGGAGCGATCGGCCTCAAGCGCAGCGACGTCTACATCGCCAACGTCATTCCATGGCGCCCGCCCGGCAACCGGACGCCGACGCCGCAGGAAACTCAGATTTGCCTGCCGTTCATCCGACGTCAGATCGAACTGGTGAACCCTGACGTTCTGGTCACCCTCGGCAATCCCTCAACGCAGACGCTCCTGCAGACCCGTGAGGGAATCATGAGAACCCGCGGCAAATGGTTCGACTACGACACCGGTATGCGAACAATCCGTGCGATGGCGACGTTCCATCCGGCATACCTCCTGCGCTCACCGTCCTACAAGCGGATGGCGTGGCTGGACTTATGCGCCGTCGCCGGGGCACTGGAAGATAAGACGCCGGAGCAATCGGCATCCACCTGAAGGAAGGCGTTACAGCGCTTTCGGCCGGACGATGGCCCAACCGATCCGCAATAAAGGCAGCCGGCCGTTGACGAGACGCCCAAACGTGCGCGGAATCTCCGGCACAATGCCCGGAAACCGCTTGGCAATGGCTTCGGGCGGCGTACCCGCGGTGTCGGACGCTCGCCAGACCACGACCCCGCCGAGTTCGTTGAACTTTGCCGGCGTTATCCACGGCGTGCGCTCGGGACTCGCATCGAGCAGGAGATGGGGTCGCGAGGGACCGAGCGCGACGAGGGCCGCAAGCAGCGGATCGCCCGCGACAGCCGGCAGCGGGCGATTGGTGCGACGCTCGAAATTCTCGCCAAAGAAAGCGCCGATGGCAGATGCCGGGATAGATGTCGCAACCTCGGTGTTGGCGAACCACGGCTGAACGATGACAGTCGCAATCACAGCCAGCGCCGGAGCCACGACGACGGCGAGCCACGCCACGCGAAGTACACGCAGGCGGCGTAGATGGATGAGATCGCCGGAAAGCAGGACAACCGCCAGACCAGACATCGACAGCGCAATCGGTGCGCCGCCGATGACGTGATCGACCCCGAACAGGGCCGCCACCAGACTTCCGCCGAGGGCCGGCGCGAGGGCGAAGGCATAGACGAATGTCTGCGCCAACGGATCCACTGGCGGCCGCACGATCACCGGCGCGTCCTCAGGCTTCCGATTGACGAAACTGGAATTGAGGACAACCAGCAGCAAAAGGCCAGCCGTCGCGAACACGAGCGCGAGGAGCAGTTCGCTCCAGCGCAACAGCCGCAAATGCAGTTCGAAAATATCGGGCCAAGGCGGCGCGCCGAGTGCGTCCGCGCGCACCAGCCAGATCAGGTAGGGCAACGCGAGCACCGCGATCACCAGCAGCGCAAACAGCGGATCGACCGAACCCAGGGCATTTCGGCCCCGTTCCGTCGCCAAGGCGAACACGGTGAGGGCCAGCAACAACCCGGCGGCAGCCGGCGTGGTCAGCAGCAGCAGACCGGCTTCGATCGATAGCGCGAACCATGCATTGCGGCCTTGCCCGACGATCCGCCAACCATGCAGCAACAACAGCGACCACAGCGGCAGAGCGAGCACCGACGGACCGAACGTCAGGCCGGGCGCCCCGTACGCGGTGACCGTCACGGTCAGCAAAACCGCCAGAACAGCCTGCTGGCTACCGACGATAGTCCGGGCCAGTTCGAACAGAACCCGGAATGCAACGATGAAGCAAAGCTGCGACAGCAAGTAGACGCCGAAAATGTGGTTGCCGGCTGCGCGATAGGCGATGTCCGCGAGCCAGAACGCGAGAGGCGGCCCGAGATCCGTTCCGACCAGATATTCCCGGCCAAACGCCAGCGCAGTCGCAAGATCACCTGGCGGAGCCGGATACAGCAGCAAGGGCACCAGCAGCCACATCGCTGCCTGAAACAGCACCACGATCCAGAATACCAAAAGCGGTCTGGCGCGGATCAGTTCGACGACCAGCGATGTGAAGCGCATGAAGGACCTGATGGCGGCGGGTCTTGCGGAGTTCTTAGAGCATGATCCCGAAAAGTGGAAACCGGTTTTCGGATAAGATCATGCTCGATCAAAAAGTTAAGGCCAGAGTCCGATTCAACACAGTTGAACCGGGCTCCGAAGTGCGCGGGAGTGAGGCGGCTGCGAGTGATACGGCGCATGAGCCGGCGAAGCAACCAGCCTGCCAAGTCAGATCTACCACGTCAGATCTTACCAGGTCAGATTGCCGCCTCGACCGCTCCTCGGGTCGACGTTTCGCTCGCGGAGACGCTTTCCCCGGTGGGTGACGCGCGGTGACGTTCGCGCGCCGCAACAACCGGCGCAAAGAAGCTGCGATGATGAGGGCTTGGCCCGAGACGGCCGAGCGCTTCGAGATGCCCGGGAACCGCGTAACCCTTATGTGTCTCGAAGCCGTAGCCGGGGCAGTCCTGCGCCAGCTTGCACATCAGCCGGTCGCGCGTGACCTTGGCAACGATCGAGGCGGCGGCAATCGACAGCACGAGCCCGTCGCCGCCGATCACCGGCTCGCACTCGCAGGCGATCTCGATTCTGTCGCGACCATCGACGAAGACGTGCTTCGGCGTGTCCGGCAACGCATGGACCGCGCGCGCGAGCGCCCACAACGATGCGCGCAAGATATTGTCGCGGTCGATCCGTGCGATCGGCGCGCAGGCCACCGCGAAAGATGCGGTCGCCACAATTTCCTCGAACAACTCCTCGCGGCGCGCAGCGGTCAGTCGCTTGGAATCGTCGATGCCTTTGGGAATACGCTTCGGATCCAGCACGACCGCGGCGGCAACCACCGGTCCTGCCAATGGCCCGCGCCCGACCTCGTCGCAACCCGCGACCGGCCAAACGCCACGCTGCATCAGCCCACGCTCGCGCCGGAAGCTCGGCTGCGCGACGGCCGGCGATTTCCCTGGCTGGTCCCTGGATTGACCCCGAATCATTCGGAGATAGTGCGGGTGGGGAAACCCGGAGACAATGCCGAAACGGATTTATGCCCGCTCTCCTGAAGCGTCTTTCAAGTCAAAATGGCTACCGGTTTGCTCGTCCCGCAACGGCCTCAGCTCTGCTCAGAACAGGCTCAACTGCTGTCCGCTGCTGCATTTTGGCTTGGCGAAATGGTCCATCGTCAGCTTTGAGCGCTTCTTATTGAGCCCAAGTTTCTCGCAAGCGATCTCGAAGCGGCGGCCGATCATCCAAGCGATCGGTCCCGCGCCCTTCATCCGTGTACCCCATTGTGAATCGTAATCGCGGCCATTACGCATATCGCGGATCAGCGTGAACACATGACGGTAGCGATCCGGATAGCTCGCCATGAGCCATTCGCGGAACAGGTCGCGCACTTCCCGCGGAAGGCGCAGCAGCACATAGTTGGCTTCCCTGACGCCGGCATATGCAGCAGCATCGAGAATCCGCTCGATCTCGCAGTCATTCAGCGCCGGAATTACGGGGGCCACCATCACCGTGGTCGGAATGCCCGCTTCCGACAGTTTGCGCAGTGCTTCCAGTCGCCTCATTGGCGTCGATGCCCGCGGCTCCATCGAGCGCGCGAGCCGGGAATCGAGCGACGTCACGGAAATCGCTACCTTGGCGAGATTGCGCTTCGCCATTCGCGCAAGGATATCGATGTCGCGTGTCACCAACGCCGATTTCGTGACGATACCGACCGGATGCGAGGCGCGCTCGAGCACTTCGAGAATGCCGCGCATGATTTTCCGGTCACGCTCGATCGGCTGATAGGGATCGGTGTTGGTTCCGATCGCGATCATCTTCGGCTCGTAGCCCTCCGCGGCCAGTTCCTTCTCCAGCAATGCCGGTGCGTCCGGCTTCGCGAACAGCTTCGATTCGAAATCCAGCCCCGGCGACAGGCCAAGATAAGCGTGGGTCGGCCTTGCGAAACAATAGACGCAGCCGTGCTCGCAGCCCCGATAAGGGTTGATCGAGCGGTCGAAACTGATGTCAGGCGAGTCGTTGCGGGTGATGACTTTCCGCGCGGCGTCAACAGCAACCGTGGTTTTGAACGGCGGCAGATCGTCGAGGCTCTGCCAGCCATCGTCGAACGCCGTTCGCGCCTCCGTCTCGTATCGACCGCTGACGTTGGATTGCGCGCCGCGCCCCCTCCGCCGCTCATGATCGATTGCGACCTCAATCTCGGCAAAGGGCGAGGCGGCCGCCGATGCGGGGGGCGGCGTGACTGGCGGATACCTGCGGGCGAGAGAGGCGCTGCTCATAATGAGAACATAGCACCAAATCGGAACAAATCAAGAACATAATGTTCTGCCCCAATCAATCAGCTATCAGGCCGACGCTCCTTTCGCCTTCGGCCGGCGAAGATGTTCATCCAGCCGCGGCATGATCTCGACGAAGTTGCAGGGACGGGTGCGGTAATCAAGCTGGTGCGCGAGGATACCGTCCCAGCCGTCCCGGCAGGCGCCCGGGGATCCCGGCAAGCAGAAGATGAAGGTGGAACCTGCGGTGCCGGCGGTTGCGCGGCTCTGGATCGTCGAGGTGCCGATTTTGGCGTGACTCAGCATGTGGAAAGCAATCGAAAAGCCGTCCATCCGCTTGTCGAATAGCGGCTCGACCGCCTCCGGGGTGACGTCGCGCCCCGTGAAGCCGGTGCCGCCGGTGGTGATGATGACGTCGATGCCGGGGTCAGCAATCCATCTTTTCATCAGGGTGCGGATCGCCTCGACATCGTCGATGACGATCTCGCGCGCGCCGAGCTTGTGACCCGCGACGGTCAGCCGCTCGGACAGCGTCGCACCCGACTTGTCCTCTTCAAGCGAGCGCGTGTCAGAGACGGTCAGCACCGCGATGTTCAGAGGGACGAAGGGCTTTGTCTCGTCGATGGACGGCATGGCGGTCCCGTGATCAAGGCGCAGCGCGCTCCCTCTCCCCGCTCGCGGGAAGAGGGTTAGGGTGAGGGGCTGCCGACGTTGCAAAGAGCCCCTCATCCGAACTGCTCAGGCGCGCATTTGCGCTGCCGAAAAGTTCGACCTCCCTCCGCAACCACGGGGAGAGGTAAAAGGAATTGAGCTTTGCCAACACCATTACAAATCGTCCGTCGCGAAGGTGTTGCACGCTTGCACGCTGCCCTGCTGGTAGCCGATCATGAACCAGCGCTTGCGCTGCGCCGCCGAACCATGCGTGAACGAATCTGGCACCACGCGGCCAGTCGCCTGCCGCTGCAACGTATCGTCGCCGATCGCCGTTGCCGTGGTCAACGCGGCGTCAATATCGCCCGGTTCGAGGAAGTTCGGACGCTTCTTCGCCTCACGATTGACCCAAACGCCGGAAAGGCAATCCGCCTGAAGTTCGACTCTGACCTGCAGTTCGTTCGCCTCTGCCTTGCTGCCGGCCTGCTGCTGCAATCGCGTCACCTTCGGGAGAATGCCGAGCAGGTTCTGAATGTGATGCCCGGCCTCGTGCGCAATGATGTAAGCAGCGGTGAACCTGCAAGCGCTGCCCGAGCAGCCACGGAAGCGCGTTTCCACCTGTTTGAAGAAATTGGTGTCGAGGAAGATCTGCTTGTCCGGCGGGCAATAGAACGGTCCCATCGCGGACTGCGCCATACCGCAGCGACCGCCATTTGTGGCATTGCGGAACAGCACGATACGGGGGCCGGAATAATTTTGCCCGCTGGCCTGAAAGATTTCGTGCCAACGATCGTCGATCTCACCCAACACGCCGGAGATCATCTTGCCCATATCGTCGGTCGGCGCACCGGACTTGCCAGGTGACGGGCGGTCGTCCGTCTGATAGCTCGGCGACTGGCCGCCGCCGGTCAGGATCTCCGCACCTCCGATGAGGAGGCGCGGATCGATGCCGAATGCATAGCCGACCAGGCCGAGGATAATAATGGTGCCGATGCCGAGGCCGCCGCGTCGACCAAATCCACCGCCTCCTCCGCCGAATCCGCCATCCTCGCGACGGTCGTCGATGTTGTCGCTCTGGCGAAAATCGTCATCACGCATGAGGTCCGTCCTCGTGTCCGATCGATCGCTAACCTAGCCGCAAGTGGCGGCGCCCAATTCAAATTTTCATCTCGTTATTCAATAGCCTGCCCGGCAACAATTGCCTATAGCGTTTTCGAGCGAAGTGACATCCGGTTCGCCTGAAGAAAACGCGTCTAATCAAAAAGATAGTGCCGCTAATTCGAAGTTCGCGACGATAATCTGATGCGAACTTCGGATTCCACGCGGGCACCAATGGCTCTATAATTTAAGCGTGGTTCAGGTTCAGAAAAACTGACCTGGCGGCTTGCAAAATACCACAAACGAAATTCTTTCCATCAGCGCCGACGATGAAACCACGACCCGCCATCGCGGGCGGACCAAATAATGGTTGCGCGCACCAGCTTTTGAAACCCGCGCATCATTGCCAAACTTGCATTTCGCCGAACGAAAGCTCTCTACAATTAAGTCGATTTTTACTTTGGCAAGTCACTGTAGCGCCAGTCGGTTGTTTGGTCCCGCGTCGCCGACAGCGTCGCCTGAGTCAGAGTATTCGAGTCATGGGTGTGTCGCGTCGCGGGGCGTCTGCAAGGGCGCCCCGCACCAAATTTGACTCTCCCGCATCGCGCATCATTGTTGGCGACTGCGTCGCCGAGATGTCGAAGCTTCCATCCGGATCGGTCGATCTGGTATTTGCGGATCCCCCCTACAATCTGCAGCTCAAGGGCGAACTCAAGCGTCCCGACGAATCGCACGTCGATGCAGTAAACAACGACTGGGACAAGTTCTCGTCTTTCGCTGCTTACGACGATTTCACCCGCGCCTGGTTGCTCGCATGCCGCCGCGCCATGAAACCGTCGGCCACCATCTGGGTGATCGGATCATATCACAACATCTTCCGCGTCGGCGCAATCATGCAGGATCTCGGCTTCTGGGTGCTGAACGATATCGTCTGGCGCAAGACCAATCCGATGCCGAATTTCCGCGGCCGCCGCTTCACCAACGCCCATGAAACCATGATCTGGGCTGCGCGCGATGAAAACGCCAAAGGCTACACGTTTAACTACGAGGCATTGAAAGCCGCCAACGAGGACGTGCAGGCGCGCTCGGATTGGCTGATTCCGCTGTGCACCGGTAACGAGCGATTGAAAGACAAGGACGGCCGCAAGGTTCATCCGACCCAGAAGCCCGAGGGTCTGCTGGCACGGGTACTGCTCTCGTCGTCGAAGCCTGGCGATCTCGTCATCGATCCGTTCAACGGCACCGGCACCACAGGCGCGGTCGCCAGACGTCTCGGCCGCAACTATATCGGGTTCGAACGCGACCGAACCTACGCGGCCGCCGCCGAGAAACGCATCGCGGCGATCGAACCGCTTCCCGAAGCTACCCTTGCCCCTTTCATGACGGCGCGCGAGGCACCGCGCGTGGCGTTTTCCGAATTGATCGAGCGCGGCATGATCTCGCCCGGCGCGAAGCTCGTCGATGCAAAGAAGCGCCACGGCGCTCTGGTACGCGCCGACGGGGCCATCATGCTCGGTGACAAGGTCGGCTCGATTCATCGGATCGGAGCGATGGCGCAAGGCGCAGGCGCGTGCAACGGCTGGACCTTCTGGCACATCGAAACCAGCAAAGGTCTCCGGCTGATCGATGAGCTGCGGGCCGAAATCCGCAGCCAGATGGCGGCAGACTGAGGCGTTCCGAACGCGCTCCGTCCACGCATCGGATAGCCGCGCGGTAAGCGCCAAATCCTCGGTTGCATTTAATCGAAAAATCCTAGCATGGAATGGCTGCTCGCGGACAGCCAGCCGCGTCCCCAACTCATGCCAAGGACAAAGGGGCTTATGATGCTCAAGTTCTATTTCAATGGCGCGCCAAATCCGAACAAGGTTGCGCTATTTCTGGAAGAAGCCGGCCTCCCCTTCGAACTCGTGCCGATCGACACCCGCAAGGGCGACCAGTTCAAGCCGGAATTCCTGAAAGTGAATCCGAACGGCAAAGTACCGGCGATCGACGACGACGGCGTGGTCGTATTCGACAGCAATGCCATCCTTCTTTACCTCGGCGAAAAGACGGGCAAGTTCATGCCGGACAACACGCCGGCCAATCGCGCGCAACTGCTGTCGTGGATGATGTTCATCGCGAGCGGCCTCGGGCCGTATTCCGGGCAGGCCGTGCATTTCAAGGACTACGCGCCGAAGGGCATGGACTATGCGGTCAACCGCTACCTGTTTGAGGCGCATCGTCACTACAAGGTTCTCGACGATCATCTCGCGGGCAGCCGCTACATGGTCGGAAACACATATACGATCGTCGATATGGCGTTCTGGGGCTGGGCGCGCATGGCGCCCCGCATTATCGGCGAGAGCAGCGTCGCCAAATATCCGAACTTCAAGCGGCTGCTGGACGAGGTCTCGGCGCGCCCGGCCGCGGCCAGAGCGAGCGTGCTGAAGGACAAGTTTACCTTCAAGACCGAGAACGACGAGGACGCTTTGGGCTTCCTGTATCGCCACATGAAGACGAAGGTGGCCTGATCCGTCGCTTCATGAGGAATAAAGACCCTTCGGCTCACGCCGGAGGGTCTTTTTGTTGCTTGCGGCGCTTTGCAGCTACACTGACTTCCTTATCCTCACCTAATCCATGCGCGATGACCTTGCGCATCAGATTGGGCAACGCCTCATCTTTCAGTCGCGCGATCGGCACCCAGCGCATGCCGTCAGGCATCGCGATCCGCGCAGTAACGGTTGCGGTATAGACAGCAAGCTCCAGCGGAAAATGCGTGAAAACATGCGTGACCGTGCCAGCCTTGCGCTGCCAGCGCGGAGCGCTTTCAAGGCATGGCGCCTGCTTCAGAGCAGCCACATCATCCTGCGCGGCGAGCCACGTCGATGTCGGAACTTCGGTCATGCCGCCAAGCAGGCCTTTTGCCGGCCGCGTGCGGACCAGCACGTCGTTGCCACGCCTCACAACGAAGGCCGCGCCGCGCCGCAACTCGCCCGCTTTCTTCGGTATCTTGCGAGGAAAGATCTCCTGATCGCCGCGAGCTCGCGCGGCACAATCATCGTTCAGCGGGCACAGCACGCAGGCAGGTTTCTTCGGCGTGCAAATGGCGGCGCCAAGATCCATCAGCGCCTGCGCGACATCTCCGGCGCGTGTCTTCACGTCGTCAGCACGGCTCTTGCCGTCGCGACCAGCGCGGCTCTTGCCTTCGCGCCCGGCTCGCGAGGGTCCGAGCAACGTCGCGGCAAGCGTTTGAATGCGCCGCTTCGCCTTCGGCAACGGCTCGTCCACAGCGAACAGCCGTGTCACAACCCGTTCGATATTGCCGTCGACCGGCATGGTGCGGCGATTGAAGGCGATGGCGGCGATCGCCGCCGCGGTATAGGGACCGATCCCCGGCAGCGCCCGTAAGTCCTCTTCCGTATCGGGAAATCGACCGCCGTGATCGCGCAGCACCGCAACAGCGCAGGCATGAAGATTGCGCGCGCGCGAATAGTAACCGAGCCCGGCCCACATCCGTAAGATATCGTCGAGCGACGCGCGCCCCATCGCCTCAACGTCCGGCCAGCGCGCCAGAAACTTCTCGAAATAAGGCCCGACCGCCTTCACGGTCGTCTGCTGCAGCATGATCTCGGACAGCCAGATCCGATAGGGATCGATAGCCTCGCCGGGCAGCGCGCGCCACGGCAGCCGGCGGCGGTTACGGTCGTACCAGGCCAGCAGCCGCGTGGGACGGCCCGTTGGCGCAGGAGCTTCCCTTCGCTCGTTGTTTTCCACGGATAGCGCCATTTACCGACTCGAGGCGTTCGACGACATTCTCTCACCGTCATGCCCGCGCCTGTCGCGGGCATCCACGTCTTTATTCGTTCCGTACGCGGATGGCTGGAACAAGCCTAGCCATGACGGCATATTTTTCAACCGCATCCCAAATGAGAACCAACATGCTATAAAAGCGGTGATGTCCAAGCCCGGCCCGATCTCAGCCAAGCCGTTGTCGGCATTGCTCGGTGATGTCTTCTCCGATGCCTATGCGCGGCAGGGATTCGCCTCACGCGAACTGGTGACCCGCTGGGCGGAAATCGCCGGACCCGAGATCGCCGCGCATTCCGAACCGATGAAGATCCAGTGGCCTCGTCCGATCGAGGGGCAGAAGCAGGAACCGGCGACGCTGGTATTGCGGGTCGAAGGTCCTGTCGCACTGGAAATCCAGCATTCCTCCGATGTCATTCTGCAAAGGGTCAATCGGTTCTTCGGCTGGAACGCGGTCGGCCGGCTGGCCTTACGCCAGGCCCCTTTGTCGCGCAACTCCGTGCGGAATGCCTCACGGCTGCCCGACGCGACGGACGTGGCACAGGTGGCGGAAACGCTGTCCTCTATCGAGGACAACGATCTGCGTACGGCGCTGGCGCGACTCGGCGCTTCGATCAAGTGGAATTGACGCGATGGTGGAGCACACCGACAGCGCGCCATTGCCACAATTCTGGTTTCAAGCTAGCGAACAATTGTCGTCAGGGCGCTTGCGCCGTTTTCGGGAGAAGACCGTTGATCATTACGCGCCGCGCCGTTAATGCCGCCCTCGCATTGGGCGGACTCGCCGCCTTCGTAGGTCTTTCGCCATTGCGCCTGATCGGTGAGGCCATGGCCCAGAGCGCCACCGCCACAGACGTGGCCAAACCCGTTTCGCTGCCGGACATGGCGCTCGGCCCCAAGGACGCCGTCGTCACTATCACCGAATATGCCTCGATGACGTGTCCGCATTGCTCGCGGTTCGCGGAAGACGTGTTTCCGAAGATCAAGACGGACTACATCGACACCAACAAGATTCGCTATGTGTTCCGCGAGTTTCCGCTCGACATCAAGGCCGCCGCCGGCGCGATGCTGGCCCGCTGCATCGCCAAGGACGACGCGGGAAAATATTTCGCCGTGATCGACACGCTGTTCAAGTCGCAGGACACATGGACCGGATCAAATACCACGGAATCGCTGAAACTGATCGGCAAGCAGACCGGACTTACGGGAGATGAGGTTGAAAGCTGCCTGAAGGATCAGGCCTTGCTCGACAAGATCGCGGCCGACCAGAAATACGCCAATGAGGTTTTGAAGGTGAATTCGACACCGACGTTCTTCATCAACGGCGACATGGTGAAGGGCGAGATCGCATTCGAGGACTTCAAGAAGAAGATCGATCCCTTGTTGAAAAACTGAGGGTAGCAAAACAAACGTTGGCGGACACCGGCTGAGGTTCCAGGGTCTTTCCACTTCTGGGGAATCAGAAGCGGAACTTTATGGTTTGATCTGACGCGTTTTCTGCACGCGAACTGATATCCACTTCGCTCGAAAACGCTATAACCCCTGCAAAAGCCTTTGGAAAAGCTTGTTTGCGCGGTTGCTCTGGTACGTCGCTATCGCCATTGTCGAACCTCGCGAGGCGCGCGACTCAGGGCTGCTGACAGTACGTGTGGTATTGTGGCTGTGGGCTGATTCGCGTCTTGCAAGCACAGTAGAGTGTCCATGAAACTCACGCGCCTTCGCCTTCACGGCTTCAAGTCGTTCGTTGAACCCACCGATTTCGTGATCGAGCCCGGTCTCACTGGCGTGGTCGGGCCGAACGGTTGCGGCAAGTCCAATCTGGTCGAGGCGCTGCGCTGGGCCATGGGCGAGACCTCGTACAAATCGCTGCGCGCCGCCGACATGGACGCGGTGATCTTCGCAGGCAGCGGCAACCGTCCGGCGCGTAACCACGCCGAGGTGGTGATGTCGATCGACAATTCGGATCACTCTGCGCCATCCGCCCTCAACGATTCCGAAGCGCTAGAGATTTCGCGCCGGATCGAACGCGAGGCCGGCTCGGTCTACCGTATCAACGGTAAGGACGTGCGCGCCCGCGACGTGCAGATTCTGTTTGCCGACGCAGCCACAGGCGCGCGCTCTCCGGCGCTGGTGCACCAGGGCAAGATCGGCGAGATCATCCAGGCTAAACCCGAACAGCGACGCCGCGTGCTGGAAGACGCCGCCGGCGTGGCCGGCTTGCATGCTCGCCGTCACGAGGCCGAGTTGCGGCTGAAGGCCGCCGAAACCAACCTCACTCGCGTCGAGGACGTGATTGGCCAACTCGCCGGCCAGATGGAGGGGCTCAAGAAGCAGGCGCGGCAGGCGATCCGTTATCGGGACGTCGCCGCGAAAGTGCGCAAGGCGGAAGCGATGCTGTTCCACCTGCGCTGGCTCGAAGCTCAGGCCGAGGTGACGGAAGCCGCCAGAACCCACGACCTCAATGTCCGCGAGTTGGCCGAACGCACCCGCGAGCAGGCCGAAGCCGCCCGCCTCCAGGCGGAACGCGCCGCCGAACTTCCGGCGCTGCGCGAGGCGGAAGCCCGCGCCGCCGCCGGTCTGCAGCGCCTTACCAATGCGCGCGAGACACTGGATCGCGAAGAGGAACGCGCGAAGGAGCGCGCCGCCGAACTCGATCGGCGGCTGATACAGTTTGCATCCGATGTCGAGCGCGAGCAGCGACAGTCATCCGACGCCGACGCCGCCTTGCAGCGGCTCGATGTCGAGGACGCCGAGCTGAAGGACGAAATCAAATCACGTGTCGAAACGCGCAGCGGCGTCGATGAACGGGCAGCACAGGCGGAAACCACGCTCGCTGCGGCCGAAGCCACGTTTGCTGATTTGACACGGGTGCTGGCCGACCTCACCGCCAGGCGCACCCAGCTTGAATCGAACGTGCGGACCCATCGCGATCGCCTCGCTCGCGTCGATCAGCAGATCGCAGACGTGCAGCGCGAGACCGAAGCGCTGGCGCAGCAGACCAGCGGCTTCGGCGATCTCGATGCCCTCACCGCGGCGATCCAGGCCGCGCAGGAAGCGCTGGCGCAATCGGAAACCCTGACTCGCGAGCGCGAGGCCGAACATACCGCCGCACGCAGCCGACTCGAGGCCGCCCGCTCCGGCGTCGAAGCGGCGCGCGGACCGCTGCAGGACGCTGACAAGCGCGCGCAGCGGCTCGAGACCGAAGCCAAGACCATCGCCAAGATTCTCAACGGCGAAAGCAAAAACCTGTGGCCGCCGATCATCGACGGCATCAATGTCGACAAAGGCTACGAGAAGGCGATCGGCGCCGTGCTTGGCGACGACCTCGACGCACCGGTGGATCAGTCCGCGCCGATGCGCTGGACCGGGGTGTCCGTCACGGCGGACGATCCGGCGTTACCCGAAGGCGTGGAATCACTTGCGGCCCATGTGCAGGCGCCGCCCGAATTGGCCCGGCGTCTCAAGCAAATCGGCATCGTCGCCAAAGAGCGTGGTGCGGAACTGGTTGCCCATCTGAAGACCGGCCAGCGGCTGGTCTCGCTCGAAGGCGACGTCTGGCGCTGGGACGGCTTCGTGACCGCGGCCCATGCACCGACCGGCGCGGCGCGCCGCCTCGCCGAGCGCGCGCGGCTGGCCGATATCGAGAGCGAGATTGAGCGCGCACGCACCGAGGTCTCCGAACGGCGCCAGGCGCTGGAAACGACGCAGCAGGCCGTCGCCGCAGCAAGCCAGGCCGTCACCGCCGCCGCATCGGCTGAGAGCGAGGCGCGCAATGCCTGGCGCGCAGCGCAGCGCGAGGTCGATGCCGCGCGCGAACGTCATGCAAGCGCCGAACGCGAGATCAATCGCCATGCGGCGCGCCGCTCGGCGCTGACCGAAGCGCAAAATCGCCTGACTGCCGACCGCATGGAAGCCGCCGCCGCTCATGAGACGGCGACATCCGCACTCGGCGAATTGCCGCCGAGCCTGGACACCGAGACCAAACTCGGCGAGGTACGGACAGAAATCGACGGCCATCGACGAGCCGCCGCGCAAGTGCGCGCCGAGGCGCAAGCGCTCGCACGCGAAGCCGAACTCGCGGATCGCCGCCTGCAGGCGATATCGGCGGAACGTAACGAATGGCAAACCCGTAAGCAAAGTGCGGCGTCGCAGATCGCGACCATCGAAGCGCGCGTGACCGAGGTCAGAGCCGAGCGCGCGGACCTCGACAACGCGCCGGCGCTGTTTTCAGAAAAGCGTAGCGCGATCATCAGCGAGATCGAGCACGCCCAAAAGGATCGCCGCGACGCGGCCGATACCCTCGCCGCCGCCGAAGCCGTGATGGCAGAAACCGACCGCGCCGCGAAAATCTCGCTTGAGTCGCTGTCAAGCGCACGCGAGGCTACGGCGCGCGCCGAAGAGCGGATGGACGGAAGCAAGCGGCGGCTCGAGGATACCGAACGCGAAATCCGCGACATGCTCGAGGTCGAACCCGACGCGGTGGCTTCACTGGCCGAAATTCAGTCCGGCGTCGACCTGCCGCCGCTGCCGGAGATCGAGGCGGATCTCGAAAAGCTGCGCCGCGACCGCGACCGTCTCGGCGCCGTCAACTTGCGCGCCGAAGAAGAATTGCGCGAGGTCGAAACCCAACACACCTCACTCGCTACCGAGCGCGACGACCTCGTCGAGGCCATCAAGAAGCTGCGCACCGGCATCCAGAGCCTCAACCGCGAGGCGCGGGAGCGGCTTCTGACCTCGTTCGAGACCGTCAACACCCATTTCAAGCGGCTGTTCACCGATCTGTTCGGCGGCGGCGAGGCCGCGCTGCACCTGATCGAGAGCGACGATCCGCTGGAAGCCGGCCTTGAGATCATCGCCAAGCCGCCGGGCAAGAAGCCGCAGACGTTGTCGCTGCTCTCGGGCGGTGAACAGGCGCTGACAGCACTGGCGCTGATCTTCGCAGTGTTCCTCACCAATCCGTCACCGATCTGTGTGCTGGACGAAGTCGACGCGCCGCTCGACGACCACAACGTCGAACGGTTCTGTAATCTCCTGCACGAGATGACGTCGTCCACGGAGACGCGCTTCATCATCATCACCCACAATCCGATCACCATGGCGCGGATGAACAGGCTGTTCGGCGTCACCATGGCCGAGCGTGGCGTCTCGCAACTGGTGTCGGTCGATCTTGAAAACGCGGTGAAAATTCTCGACCAGAACGTCGCGTGACCTCTTCCTTCTCCCGTCGCGGGAGAGGGAACAAAGACCGCCATGATCCCGCCCGATCTTCCTGCCGAACTGAAGGCTGCCTTACAGCGGAAAGCGCAGGGTCTGACCCGCAGCGATGCCGCAGCTCGCGCGGCCGCGATATCGCAAACGTATCGGAGCGGCGGCGGTTCAAGCACGATCCGAGACGAAACTGACGCACTGGCCTATGCGCTGGCGCGGATGCCCGCGACCTATGCGGCCGTGGTGGCCAGCCTCAATGCGCTTCGCGAGATACGCCCACAGTTTACGCCGGTCAGCCTGCTCGATGTCGGTGCTGGCCCCGGAACGGCGACATGGGCTGCTGCGCAGGCGTTCGAATCCCTCGACGCATTCTCGGCGATCGACGCCAATCCGGCGCTGCGTTCGCTCGCACTGGACCTCGCTGCCGATGCGGTGCGACTGAACGGCCTCAGCTATGTGCAACACGACGCGTCAGCCGGGCTTCACAATGCAGCCGAGAGCGCCGATCTTGTGCTCGCGAGCTATGTCATCGGCGAACTCAGCGCCGATCGGCAAGCCGCGCTCGCTGATTTGATGTGGGCGGCGACGCGCGACACGCTAGTGGTTGTCGAACCCGGCACGCCCACCGGCTACCGGCGAATCCTCGATCTGCGACGCCGGCTGGTCGCGCAAGGCGCGTATGTCATCGCCCCCTGCCCGCATGACGGCGAGTGTCCGCTCATGTTGTTGTCAAGCGAGGCAGGCATTTCGCGTGAAGACAATGCATCAAAACAAAAAGCTGTGGCGGACTGGTGCCATTTCGTGCAGCGGCTACCGCGGTCCCGCGCGCATAAGCAGATCAAGGGCGTGGAGCTTCCTTTCGAGGACGAAAAATTCAGCTATGTCGCGTTGGCCCGAACGCCCGCCCGACAACGTCCGGCACGGGTGCTGGCGCCGCCCCTGATCACCAAGGCCGCAATGCGGATCAAGCTGTGTCATCCCGATGGGAGCGCCGGCGTCGCGACATTTCCCCGTCGTGACAAGGCCAGCTATTCCCGTGTGCGCCGCGTCGGCTGGGGCGACGTCGTCAACCTGACCGAGACGTGATTATTTGAAAATTAGGACGGCCGCGAGAAGACGTAGATCAGCCCGCTCAGCATCAGAAGCACCACCGCCGCCGTGAGCCAAGGGCCGGGATGGCTGCCGAACCAGAATCCCGCAAAGCCGATCGCCATGCCGCCAAGCGCCATCAGCTTGGCCTTTACGGGGATCGCGCCGCGCTCGCGCCAGCCACGTAGCAGCGAGCCAAAACGCGGGTGCTGCAACAGCCAGTTTTCAAGGCGGGGAGAAGAGCGGGCGAAACAGGCGGCGGCCAAAATCAGAAACGGCGTCGTCGGCAGCACCGGCAGGAACGCGCCGATAAAGCCGAGCGCGACGAAACAGATACCCAGCACCAGAAAAATGCCGCGCATTATTCGCGACGTGCTAGTGCGCGGATCGACGGCACTAGCCACGCCCGCGCCGAAAGATTGCTCGTCCACGATCATGCGCTCGCCATCCTGATCCACCACATCCACACCCTACATCTGCTTCACACAGAACAAAATACCGAACAACTTGAACTTTTCTAAGAGTTTTCCCGACCAAAGGGCGCCGTCTCCCGGCGGAACCTGCCGTTCGCGCGGAATATCGTCTACGGTGACCGCGTTCGCGTCCTCTCATCAGGAGCTTTTCTCATGTCGACCGGCTTGATTGTTCTCGGCGTCATCGTCGCCGTCGCTGTGTTCGCGCTTGTCGCCTATAACCGGCTGGTCGCACTCAGCCAGCGCGTCAGTCAGGCCTTCGCCGACATCGATGTGCAGCTCAAGCAGCGTCACGACCTGATCCCGAACCTTGTCGAAACCGTGAAAGGCTATGCCGCGCATGAGCGCGGGACACTGGATGACGTCATCAAGGCTCGCAACGTCGCGATGTCGGCGCAGGGGCCGGCGCAGGTCGGCGCCGCCGAAAACCAGTTGAGCGGCGCGCTTGGCCGGCTCATCGCGTTGTCGGAGGCTTATCCGGATCTCAAGGCCAATGCCAATTTCCAACAGCTTGCCGGCGAACTGTCCGACATCGAAAATAAAGTCGCCGCAAGCCGTCGTTTCTTCAACAACGCCGTTCAAGAGTACAACACCGCTATCCAGCAACTGCCGGCAGCGTTGTTCGCGGGCACGTTCGGCTTCACGCACAAGGAGTTTTTTGATCTCGGTGCCAGCCGCGCGACCGTAGAACAGACGCCTCAGGTGAAATTCTGAGGCTTTTGCCATGGATCGAAGCGGGCAGAACGGACTCTCCTTTCCGTTCTTCGGAGATGGAGACGGCTATCCAATCACCGGGATCGATTTTGTCGTTGGCTCGATCCCTTTCCGATTTTGTTGCATCCCCCTCTCCGTCCTTCACCCACTGCCATCCGAGGGAAGGAAACGGATCGTCTGCGTGACAAGCGCTGCAAACGGATTCGCTTAATGGCAGCTTACGGTCTCTACACCCACATCGCGTCGAACAAGATTCGTTCGATGTTTTTGCTCGCCGGGCTGTTCGTCCTGATTTATGTAATGGTGTTCGCCGGCGCGCTGATTGCCGAAGTGTTTCGACGCGGCGCAGACTACCCGGCGGCGTTCTACATCACCATCGCCTGGCATGACCTGATCGCCGCCCTCCCCTGGGCAACAGCAGGTTCGGCGCTGTGGATCGTGATCGCCTATTTCTTCCATCAGTCGATCATTGATGCGGTCACCGGCGGCCATGATGTCACCCGCAAGGAACAACCGCAGCTCTACAACTTGCTGGAAAACCTTTGCATCTCGCGCGGCATCCCGATGCCGAAGCTGAAGGTGATCGATACCGACGCGATCAACGCTTTCGCTACCGGCCTCAACCGCCGTCAATATGCGATCACCGTCACCACCGGCCTGATGAACCAGCTTAACGATCGGGAGATGGAAGCGGTGCTTGGTCACGAACTGACCCACATCCGCAACGGCGACGTTCAGTTGATGGTGGTCGCTGTCATCATCGCGGGCGTGGTCGGCTTCGTCGCGGAATTGTGCTTCCGCATCTTCTTCAACAGCGGCGCGCGGATCGGCGGCGGTTCGTCGCGCTCATCCTCCTCCCGCAACGGCGACAGCAAAGGCGGCGGCGCCGTCATCGCCGTGATCCTGGCGATGGTGCTGATCGCGCTCTCCTGGTTTTTATCGCAAGCGATACGGATGGCGCTGTCACGCTCGCGCGAACTGATGGCTGACGCGGGCTCGGTTGAACTGACCAAGGATCCCGACGCCATGATCTCGGCGTTGCGCAAGATCGAGAACCGTGGCGAACTGCCGGGCGCAACCTCGGCCGTGATGGAAATGTGTGTCGACAACCCGCGCCAGGGTTTCGCCGACCTTTTTGCCACCCATCCTTCCATCGAAACGCGGGTGCGCGCGCTGGTGACCTATGCCGGCGGCCACGATCCCGGACCGATGCGGTTGGATACCGAGCGCGCCGCGACCGATCAGAAATTGCCCGAGCTTCCGCCGGGACCCTGGAGCGAGCCGGCACCGCCCGTTCCCGGCCCCTGGAGTCATCGCTCCTGATCTTTATCTTTGCCGCTTTCTAAGCCTGTTTCAGGCTCGCAGGCAGACTTGAGGCTTTCCGCTTCTGATGGAAGCAGAAGCGGAGCTTTTTGATTTGACGCGTTTTCTCCACGCGAACCGGTATCCACTTCGCTCGAAAACGCAAATATAGCCGCCACGAATGCTCAACGGCTCAACGAATTTTGCCAGATTTGACATATCGAATTGAATTCTCCCTCGTTTCTGCCATGGTCCCGCTCCAAGCAACGACTGGGGGGGACAGCCCGGTCGCGCGACCATACGCGGTCACCGATTTCAGCTTGCTCAAAGGGGTCTCATGGCGAAGCCGGCAGTGATTGTGGTTGGCGCGGACAAAGGCGGCGTTGGCAAAACGACCGTTTCCCGCACCATTCTCGACTATTTCAGCGCCAACAACGTACCGACCAGAGCCTTCGACACAGAATCGCCTCGTGGCACACTGAGGCGTTTTCATCCAGATGTCACTGAGATCGTCGACATGACGTCGACCGCGGATCAGATGAAGATCTTCGATACGCTCAACACGGCCAAGGCTAGCGTCACCGTGATTGACGTCCGTGCCGGACTCATGTCTTCGGCTCTGGCCTCGCTTCGCGATATCGGTTTTCTCGACGCGGCGAAAACGGGGCAGATTACCTTCGCGGTATTCCACATTCTTGGCCCCTCCATCGCCTCCCTGGATGAGATCGCGGAAACTGCCAGATTCATGTCCGGTGCCAAATATTTTCTGGTGAAGAATTTCATCAACAACACGAGCTTCTTCGAGTGGGACCAGGCGACCTACAACGCCTACTTCCGCAAGATCAAGGATGCGACCGAAATCACCATCCCGAAACTCAACGAGATGGCGTACGAGCAGGTCGAGGTGTCATCGGTGCCCTTCCTCAGGTTCGTGGCCAACAAGGGACCGAAGAACGAAGCCGCGAACTACTCGTTCGTTCTGCGCGGCTATGTTCGCCACTGGCTCGCCAATGTGTGGAGCGAATACGACCGCATCAAGCTCACCGACATCGTCGCCTCAAAGGAGAAGAGCGGTTCCCGCGCCTCGAACAAGTAACTGATCTTTCCGTCGTTCCGGAACTTATCAGTTGATAGTGGCGCATCAAGAATGTCGGTGGAGAGTTTGTCGGCGTCCTGCTAGATCGGGATCGTCGCTCCGATGTAGCTCCTATGCCTCGCACTCCTGTCTACATTATCTGTTCGCCACGTCCGCAGGTCGGCAAGACGCTGATAGCGCGGCAGCTCAGCGAGTTTCTTCGTTTGCAGCGGGGCGATGTCCTCGCCTTTGACGTCAACCTGAAGGAGCCGTCTCTGGTCGACTATCTGCCGCGTCTCACAGAGACCGCGGAAATTGATGACACGTTCGGCAAGATGGCGCTGATGGACCAGTTGATCGTCAATGATGGTCTCGCCAAGGTCGTCGACCTCGGTTATCCCTCCTTCGACGAATTTTTCGGGATGATCGAAGAAATCGGATTCGTCAAGGAATCCGCGCGGAGCGAGGTGGCGCCGGTTGTCCTATTCATCGCCGATAGCGATCGTATTTCCGCACGCGGCTATCAGACCCTACGGGCAACGCTGCCGCCCAACGCTATCGTTACGGTCGAAAATGAATTCGTTATGCGCGGAAGGCTGCCCGAAGCTTTCATGCACAATCGGGTGATGCGCATCGCAGAACTTCCCGCGTTTCTCAAGACCTATATCGACCGGCTGACCTTCTCGTTCACCGAATATCTGCGAACGGAGACAGATTCTTCAACCGAGCTCCACCAGTGGATCCGCAACAACTATTTCGGCTTTCGTGAGATCGAACGACAACTGATGCAACAGGGGGGATGAGATTCATTTCCTTCCCCCTCGAAGGAGGGCTCAATGTCCGCCGAACGCCATCAGCGTCCGCACGGGGACATCCATCGCGCGTAACTTGGCCGCGCCGCCGAGATCCGGCAGATCGATGATAAAGCAGGCAGCAACGACGTCAGCGCCGATCTGGCGCAACAGCTTCACCGCGCCCTCGGCTGTGCCGCCGGTGGCGATCAGATCATCCACCAAAATGACGCGCTCGCCCCTGGCAATGGCGTCGACGTGCATTTCCATTTCGTCGATGCCGTATTCGAGCGCATAGGCTATCCGTACGGTCTGGTGCGGCAGCTTGCCCTTCTTGCGGATCGGCACAAAGCCTGCGGACACCTGATGCGCCACCGCGCCACCGAGGATAAAGCCCCGCGCCTCGATGCCGGCGACCTTGTCGATCTTCGATCCGGCCCACGGATGCACGAGCTGATCGACGGCGCGGCGGAACGCGCGCGCATCGCCGAGGAGCGTGGTGATGTCCCGAAACATGACCCCCGGCTTGGGGTAATCCGGAATGGTACGAACGGAGGCCTGCAGATCATCTTCGAAGGTCATCGAATCTCTTTCGCAGAACAAATTTGGAGCGGCGCTTTGCCTTCGTCATTCCTGAGCATAGCCGTTCGAAGAACGGCGTCGCTTCGCTCGCCTATGATCCGGCAATCCATCCTTTTGCGGATGACGGTTGCAGGGGTCAAGCCCGCGCATGAGGCTCTTTTACGTCGTTGCGCTTCGCGCCCTCCCCATCCGGAACGCGTTCTCCACGATCCGCAAGCCGACCTCGCCGCCCAGCGACATCAGCGATTCGGGATGGAATTGCACGCCGCCGACCGGTAGCGATTTGTGCTCGATCGCCATCGGCACCCCGTCGTCGGTGGTCGCCGTCACCTCCAGCACGTCGGGCAAACGGTCGCGTTCGACATAGAGCGAATGATAACGGCCGATCACGATCTCGTTTGGCAGGTTGCACATCAGCCGTCCGCCGCGATTCTGCACACGCGATGGTCTCCCGTGCGCCGGCTGCGCCAGCTGGCCGAGACGGCCGCCAAAATATTCACCAATCCCCTGCAAGCCGAGACAGACGCCGAACACCGGTAGATTCTTCTCCAGCGCCGTGCCGATGGTTCGGGCCATGCCGAAATCATCAGGCCGGCCAGGTCCGGGCGACAGCACCAGCAGGTCATAGCTTTGCTTGTCGAGCATATCTTGCGCGTGGACATAGCGCACGACGCTGACGCGCGCGCCGACCTGCCGGAAGTAATCCGCCAGCATGTGCACGAAACTGTCGTCGTGGTCGATCAGCAACACGCGTTTTCCGGAGCCGGTTGCGTCCGGCGCCACCGCCGAAAGCGGCTTTGGCGCGTCGCCGCGTAGCGCCTGGAATAGCGCCGCCGCCTTGGTCTGGCACTCGCGGTCTTCAAGCTCCGGCTTGCTGTCGAACAAGCAGGTCGCGCCGACGCGCACTTCCGCGAGGCCGTCTTTCATGCGGATGGTGCGGATGGTCAGGCCGGTGTTGATCGAGCCATCGAAGCCGACGACACCGAATGCGCCGGCGTACCAGCGCCGCGGCGAGCGTTCGTTGTCCTCAACGAACTGGATCGCCCACTTCTTCGGCGCACCCGTCACCGTCACCGCCCATGCGTGGGTGAGGAACCCATCGAGCGCATCGAAGCCGGGCCGCAAAATGCCTTCGACGTGATCGACAGTATGAAACAGCTTTGAATAGGTCTCGATCTGGCGGCGCGCGAGCACCTTGATCGTTCCCGGCATGCAGATGCGCGCCTTGTCGTTGCGATCGACGTCGGTGCACATGTTGAGCTCAAACTCGTCCTTCTCCGAGTTGAGCAACTCGCGGATCTGCTCGGCATCGCCGATGGCATCGGCGCCGCGCGCGATGGTCCCGGAAATCGGGCAAGTCTCGATGCGGCGGCCGTCGCTGCGCACGAACATTTCCGGCGAGGCAGAGACTAGAAACTCACCGTCTCCGAGGTTGACCAACCCGCCATAGGGCGACGGATTGATCCGGCACAGCCGCTGAAACACTTCGGCCGGTGAGCGCTCGCAGGGTTCGGCGAACAACTGTCCGGGCACCGCCTCGAACAGGTCGCCACGCGCAAACGCGGCGCGCGCGGTTTCCACCGTGGCCTGATATTCACCCGGGGCGTGATCGGTAAAACCCTGGCGCGGTGTTTTCGCATAAACGCTGTCAGGCGTATCGTGCGGATGCTTTTCGGTGGAGCGGCCCTTCCATGCGAAATCGTAGGACAGTACGACGCCGCGGCCGGTGGCACGATCATAAGCGAGCAGGCGGTCCGGAATAAATAGCACGATGTCGCGCTGATCGCTTTCACGCGCGCGTTTCTGGACCAGATCTTCCATCTGGAACACGAGGTCATAGGCGAACGCGCCGTACAGCCCGAGCATGGGATCTGCTGTCGACGCGAAAGCCGCCACCAGCGCCCGCACCAGCGACATCACGCTTGCGCGCCGGGTGCGCTGATCTTCCTCCACAGGCGCATCGCCGCGCACAATATGGCCAGCGATCCGGCAGGCAGTTTTTTCGGTGACGACCGCACAGGGTACGCTCAGGGTTTCACCAAGAAAAGCGATCAGCACCTCGCCGCGAACATTGGTGGCTTCGATGACAAAATTGAATCCTGTGGTTTCGATCTTGAGCGGCGGATCGGCAAAGCCAAGGTCGAAACTCTCATAACGGCCCGGCACCGTCGTACCGGACGACAGCACCACGCCGCGACGGCTGTCGAGCAGACCGATCAGATCGTCGAGCCTGCTGCCGCCGGTAAAGTGTTCGATCGAGCGGCCGATCGAGAGACCGCCGGCGGTCAGGTACTCGCTTTGCGCGGGAAGGGAAAAAACGGTCCTGTTCATGCAGTCCTCTTACGAGACTTGCGAAGAGTGCGCCACACAGGACAAACAAAAAAGGCCGTCGCTCTGCATGACGGCCTTCGACGATTAGAATTGAAGCAAAATCGCACCGGCCACCTTCAGAAGGTGGCCCACCAGAGACGGAACGGGCGGATGGCAGGATTCATGCCACGAAATCATCATTCCGGTGGTGCGATGTCAAGAGCGTTCACGGCCGGACTCGGGCCGCATTGCCTTGATCAGGTCCGCCGCTATGGCGGTTGCGCCCCCAACAACGCGCGCTAGATTGGCCTGACTCGACACCGGGAGAACATCATGACGTTCAAAGTCGTGAGCAATAGTTTCAAGGATGGCGACTACCTCGACAAAGATCATATCCTGTCGGCGGATTTCGGTTTCGGCTGCGCGGGCGGCAACCGATCACCGCACCTGCGCTGGAGCGGCGCGCCGGCAGGCACGAAGAGCTTCGCCGTAACCTGCTTTGATCCGGACGCACCAACCGGCAGCGGCTTCTGGCATTGGGTCGTCATCAATATTCCGGCCTCGGTGACGGAGCTTGTGCTCGACGCCGGCAATCCCGGGAGCGGCAAGCTTCCCAATGGCGCGCTACAGACCCGCACCGATTTCGGCACAGCCGGTTACGGCGGCCCTTGCCCGCCTGAAGGTGACCATCCGCACCGATATTTGTTCACCGTGTACGCCGTCGGAGGCAACATCAACGCCAATGCCGACACATCAGCGGCAGTGATCGGTTTCCAGCTTCATTTCAACACACTGGCGAAATCGGCGGTGATGGGTCTGTTCAAGCGGTGAAACGATTACAAGGCATCGCAATGGCAGCGTTTAATGTCCCGCCGTCGCTAGCATCGGCATCAATCAAAAAGGCTCCCGCGAGGGAGCCTTTTTGATGCGAAGAACCTGCGCATCATTCAATGCGCGTCGGCCCAGACCGCCTTCTTGGTGAAATAGAGCAGCCCGGCAAGGATGACCATGAAAATCATGACCTGCAGGCCAATCCGCTTGCGCTCCTCGAGCTTCGGCTCGGCGGCCCACATCAGAAAAGCGGACACGTCCTTCGCATACTGATCGACCTTCTGCGGGGTTCCGTCGTCATAGGTCACCTGATCGTCCGCCAGCGGGTTCGGCATCTTCGTGGCATGACCCGGGAAGTACTTGTTGTAGGTCGATCCTTCCGGCAGAGCGAACCCTTCCGGCGGACTACTTTCAAAACCGGTCAGGAGGGCGTGGATATAGTTCGGACCTTTTTCCTGAAACTGCGTGAAGGCATCGAAGATGAACTGAGGAAAGCCCCGTTCATAGCCGCGTGCCTTGGCCATCAGGGAAAGATCGGGCGGAGCCGCGCCGCCATTGGCTGCGCGAGCGGCGTTCTCATTGGGAAACGGCGACGGAAATTTGTCGGCGACCCGGCCTGGCCGCTCGAACATGTCGCCGGCATCGTTGGGGCCGTCCTTCACCTGGATTTCGGAAGCCAGCGCCTCGGCCTGGGCGACGGAGAAGCCCGGACCGCCCGGGTCTGTCAGGTTACGATAGTGCACGAGATTCATGGAGTGGCAGGCCGAGCAGACTTCCTTGTAGACCTTGTAGCCGCGCTGCAACTGGCCTTGGTCGAATTTTCCAAATGGGCCAGCGAACGACCAGCTCAACGACGGCGGAATCGAGCCATGGTCGGCCGCCCTCACCTTCGAGCCGCTATCCAGCGCCAGCAGCCCGACAGCGCCGAACACCGCCAAGGCCGAAGCCACGACTTTTTTCTTTCCCAGCACGTCATCGGCGATCGAATTGGGTACAGTTCGCGGCTTTTCGATACGGCTCAGGATGGGCAGCACAATCAGGAAATAGGCGAAATAGCACGCCGTCAGGATACGTCCGGCAACCACGTAGACGCCTTCCGGCGGCTTCGCGCCGAGATAACCAAGGCCGAGACAAACACCGACGAAGATCCAGAAAAACTGCTTGGCGAGAGGACGATAACGCACCGAGCGGGTCTTTGCGGAATCGAGCCAGGGCAGAAAGGCCAGGATCAGGATAGCGCTGAACATCGCCACCACGCCTGCGAGCTTGTCCGGGATCGAGCGCAGGATCGCGTAGAACGGCAGATAGTACCATTCCGGCACGATATGCGCGGGCGTCACGCCCGGGTTGGCCGGGATGTAGTTGTCGGGATCGCCGAGATAATTCGGGATGTAGAAGATGAACCAGCAGTAGAACAGGATGAAGCAGGAAAGACCGAACCCGTCCTTGATGGTCGCGTAAGGCGTAAACGGCACAGTATCCTTCGCGGTCTTGGGTTCGACCCCGGCCGGATTGTTCTGACCGGCGACGTGCAGCGCCCAGACGTGCAGCACGACCACCCCGGCGATCACGAAAGGCAGGAGGTAGTGCAGCGAGAAAAAGCGGTTCAGCGTCGGATTGCCGACCGAATAGCCGCCCCATAGCAGCGTCACGATGCTTTCGCCGAAATAGGGAATGGCGGAAAACAGATTGGTGATGACGGTCGCGCCCCAGAAGCTCATCTGGCCCCACGGCAGCACGTAGCCCATGAAGCCGGTCGCCATCATCAGGAGGTAGATGATGACGCCGAGGATCCAGAGGATCTCGCGCGGTTCTTTGTAGGAGCCGTAATACAGGCCGCGAAGCATGTGGATATAAACGGCGATGAAGAACATCGAGGCGCCGTTCGAATGAAGGTAACGCAGCAGCCAGCCGTAGTCGACATCGCGCACAATGGCTTCGACCGAGTTAAAAGCGAGGTCGGCGTGCGGCGTGTAGTGCATCGCCAGGATGACGCCGGTGATGATCTGCACCCCGAGCATGAACGAGAGGATGCCGCCGAACGTCCACCAGTAGTTCAGGTTGCGCGGCGTCGGATAGGCGACGAACGAGGAATGGACGAGACCGAAGATCGGCAAACGCCGCTCGATCCACTTGAGGACGGAATTTTGCGGCTGGAAGCTGGATGGTCCGCTCATGATGCGATCCTGAAGAATGAAGCGACGCGTTCGGTTCGGGGCTTTTCGGCCTTATCCGATCTTGATCTTGCTGTCGGAAATAAAGGCGTAAGGCGGAATGGCAAGATTGAGCGGCGCCGGCCCCTGGCGGATACGGCCTGAGGAATCGTACTGCGAACCATGGCACGGACAGAAAAATCCGTCGTAGTTCCCTTCATGCGCAATCGGAATGCAGCCGAGATGGGTGCAGATGCCGATTACGACGAGCCACTGGTCATGGCCTTCCTTGACGCGCGCGGAATCCGGCTGCGGATCAGGCAGGCTCGCGACATTGACGTCGCGGGCTTCCTCGATTTGTTTCTTGGTGCGGTGCATGATGTAGATCGGCTTGCCGCGCCAGAACACCTTGATGTCTTGTCCATCGGCGATCGGAGCGAGATCGACCTCGATAGGGGCGCCGGCGGCGACCGTAGACGCATCCGGGTTAAGCTGGGCCACTAACGGCCAGGCCACGGCCGCCGCGCCGACGGCGGCGACGGCGCCGGTTGCTACGAAAAGGAAATCACGGCGGCTTTGTCCTGCCGAAGACGATGTCGTCACGATTTCAACCCTTTCTTACCCGCTGCCGGTCTTGTTGCTATCGGTGTACCCCACTCCCCAGAGAGATACGTCTTTCGAGCGGCCGTTTTATTGGCACCCTCGCCGGATCAGCGCAAGTGCGCTATCCGTCACTCGTGCAGTGCACAAATCCGCCCATTAGCCACGAAGCCATCTCGGAAAGCATTGAGCTCATGCGGGTCGCGCTCTTCCAACCTGATATACCGCAGAACACCGGGACAATTCTCCGTCTGTGTGCGTGCCTCAACGTCGAAGCCCATATCATCGAACCGGCCGGGTTTCCGGTCTCGGACCGGCATTTCCGTCGTGCGGGCATGGACTACCTCGACGAGGTCACCATTGTGCGCCACGATTCATGGCCAAAATTCAATCAATGGCGCGCCGAAGACGGCGGCCGGTTGGTGTTATTTACGACCAAGGGCGCACGCCCCTATCTGGACTATCGTTTTGCCGATACAGATATTTTGCTATTTGGACGTGAGAGCGCCGGGGTTCCGGATGCTGTTGCGGCGGCCGCGGATGCAACCCTGGTAATACCGGTCAGGCCCGGTCTGCGCTCGCTGAACGTCGCCATGGCAGCGGCTATGGCAGTGGGCGAGGCCTTGCGGCAGACGAGGTCGGCCGCAACGGGAAGGTCTTCGTGAGTTACGCGGTTAAGGAGATTTTTCTGACGCTGCAGGGCGAAGGCGCTCATGCCGGCAGGGCCGCGGTATTCTGTCGCTTCTCTGGCTGCAACCTTTGGAGCGGCCGCGAAAAAGACCGCGCCTCGGCCACCTGCCGATTTTGCGACACTGATTTTGTGGGCACCGACGGAACGCTGGGCGGCCGCTACGATACTGCTGATGCGCTGGCGGAAACCATTGCCGCGCAATGGATCGGACCGGCCGCCCATCGCTACACCGTGTTGACCGGAGGCGAGCCGCTGTTGCAGGTTGACAAGCCATTGGTCGATGCACTGCACGCCCGCGGTTTCGAAATCGGGATCGAGACCAACGGCACCATTGCGCCGCCCGATGGCATCGACTGGCTGTGCGTCAGCCCCAAGGCCGGCGCCGATTTGCTGGTCACCAAAGGCCACGAACTCAAGCTCGTCTATCCACAAACCAATATCCGGCCCGAGGATTTCAAGGATCTCACCTTCGAACGGTTTTCTTTGCAGCCGATGGACGGGCCGGACGTGGCAGGCAACACGGTGCGCGCCATCAACTATTGCCTGCGGCATCCGCAGTGGCGGCTCAGCCTGCAGACACACAAGACGCTGGGGATCAGGTAGGGATGAAATTAACCACACCCTCGTCATTGCGAGCGCAGCGAAGCAATCCAGAAGCTCCAAGGAAAGAGCTGGATTGCTTCGTCGGCTGCGCCTCCTCGCAATGACGCCTTTAATCGGAAGCAGGTTTGACGAATGTGGGAGTTGACGAAATCATTCCGCTTCGAGGCCGCGCACTCGCTGCCGGCAACGACATTGGGCACCGCGAGCATGGAAATCCACGGCCATTCTTTCCGCGCCGAGGTGAGCGTCCGCGGCAAGCCTGATCCCGCGAGCGGAATGGTGCTCGATCTCGGCCTGCTCGAGCGCGGTATGGGCGAGGTCCGGAGCAAACTCGATCATAAGCTCCTCAACAACGTCGAAGGACTTGGCCCGCCGACGCTGGAAAATCTGGCGCGTTTCATCTGGGATCATGTCCAGCACGCAGGACACGTGACACGCGTCAGCGTACATCGCGATAGTTGCGGCGAAAGCTGCACCTATTTCGGACCCGAAAGTTGAAATTCTCACTTGTCATTTCGAGCGCAGCGAAGCAATCCAGATTTAAAACCAGCGAGATTAGATTGCTTCGTTGCTTAAGCTCCTCGCAATGACAGAGTCTCTCAAGGAATATCCGATGGACGCCTCCCTGCTCGAGACCCGCAAGGCCCGCGCGCGATCCTGGTTCGAGCAGTTGCGCGACAATATCTGCTCGGCTTTTGAAAAGCTGGAAGACGACGCGCCCGCTTCGCTCTATCCCGGTAACATAGGACGCTTCGTCCGCACGCCTTGGGAGCGTACCGACCACACCGGCCAACCCGGGGGCGGCGGCGTCATGTCGATGATGCACGGGCGGCTATTCGAGAAGGTCGGCGTGCACTGCTCGACCGTACATGGCGAATTCGCGCCGGAGTTTCGTGCGCAGATTCCCGGTGCGGCGGATGATCCGAATTTCTGGGCGTCGGGCATCTCGTTGATCGCCCACATGCGCAATCCGCATATTCCCGCCGTTCACATGAACACGCGCTTCGTGGTGACCACGAAAGCATGGTTCGGCGGCGGCGGCGACCTGACGCCGGTGCTGATGCGGCGGCGCACGCAGGAGGATGCCGACAGCCTCGCGTTTCACGCGGCGATGAAGTCCGCCTGCGATGCCCATGCCGACATCGCCGCATACGACAAATACAAGACCTGGTGCGATGAGTATTTCTATCTGCCGCACCGCAAGGAAGCGCGCGGGATCGGCGGTATCTTCTATGATTGGCATGACAGCGGCGACTGGGATGCCGACCTCGCCTTCACGCAGGATGTTGGGCGAGCGCTGCTCAAGGTCTATCCCGAGCTCGTGCGTCGCAACTTCAGCACGCCGTGGACCGCGGCCGATCGCGAGGAACAGTTGATCCGACGCGGACGTTACGCCGAATTCAATCTTCTCTACGACCGCGGCACCATTTTCGGGCTGAAGACCGGAGGCAACGTCGAGTCGATCCTCTCGTCGATGCCTCCCGAGGTGAAATGGCCTTAGATCCGGTTGGACCGAACCAATTCAAAATCACGAACGAGAAGCGGGATGCGGGCGGAAAACCGCTATCCACTTTTCCCCATCCCGCTCTAGCGGAATGTTGCCGCCCTCACAGCCGGTGATCGCGCGTGAACCGCGCGACGGTCTGATCGGCAATCACCGAAAGTCGCGCGGAATCGAGCGGGAAATCCTCTGCAAGCCAGGCATCTTCCGCGATCGCGAGAACGTGTCCGAGCGCCGGACCTTCCGCGATTCCGCGTCCGACGAAATCCTCGGCCTTCAAAGGGAAGGCCGGCGGCTGCCAGCGCTGCGGCAGGGTTGCGACGTTTAGCCACGGCGCCGGATCGGCGCCGAGGCCAGCCCGCGACCAGGCCTGCATCAGCCGGTCGCGGAAGCGCGGCGCCCCAAGTCGGTAGATTCGCCGCCGCGCGGTTGCCTCGTCCATGCTGCCCAGCCGCCACCAGCGATGGCCCATCGAATCCAGTTGTTTCGCCTCGGCATTGGAGAGCCGCAATCGCTGCGCAACCCGCCGCGCATCTTCGGTAACCGATACCGCAAGCGCTGCGAGCCGGCGGATCGGATCCGGCGCAAGTTCCAGCGCGCGTTCTGCCACGATCATCGCCGCGAACGGACCGCGATACGCCACGCCGCCGAGAATGGTCAGCAGCAAGCCGCCGTCCTCCATCGCCACCAGCGCCTCCACGGCGCCCTCCGCGACCAGCAGCTTCAGTATCTCCGCCCGCATGCGTTCGGCCGACAGCGTGGTAAGTCCGGCGCGACCGCGGATGCAGGCGAGATGGCTATCCCGATCGGGTTCGCCTCCACCATAGGCGGCATGGATCCGGAAAAAGCGGAGTATGCGCAGGTAATCCTCCGCGATACGCCGATCCGGATCGCCGATAAAGCGCACCCGCTTAGCGGCGATGTCGTCGAGTCCGCCGACATGATCGTGCACTGTGCCATCGCTCTCGACGGACAGACCGTTGATGGTAAAATCGCGGCGCTTGGCATCGCGCGCCCAATCCCTGCCGAATGCAACCCTGGCCTTGCGACCGAAGGTTTCAATATCCTCGCGCAGCGTCGTGACTTCGAACGGCCGGCCCTCGACCACCAGCGTGACGGTGCCATGCTCAATGCCGGTCGGAATACTCTTGATGCGAGCCGCAGCCGCGCGACGCATGACTTCTTCGGGCAGCGCCGTGGTGGCGACGTCGATCTCGCCCACAGGCAGACCCATCAAGGCGTTGCGAACCGCGCCGCCGACGATCCGCGCTTCCTCGCCGTTTCCACTGAGCAGCGCCAGAACACGCGCCGCCGGACCTGATTTCAGCCAGCCCGCATCGCATAGCGAGCGGGCCGGATTCACCTCTCGACTCCGGGCACAAGTTTGCCGTTCTCAAGATGCGCCGGAACATAGGTCGAATCCGGCGGCGAGCCCGAGAAATTCGCCAACAGAACGAAGCTGACGACAACCAGCGCCAGCGCCGCTAGCGAGAGCCTCACGACGATGTGCGGCGGCCATGAGGCGGCGATCATGAAGTCCACACGGTGGGCGATCAGATATGCCGCGTAGATCGCGAACGGAATCAGGAAGATTCCGAGTTCCATTAAAACTGGACGGATCATTTCAAATAGACTCGCTCGTACAGTACGCGCAGGATCCCGGCAGTTGCGCCCCAGATATTTCGTTCGGCGAACGGCATCTCGTAGAACGAGCGCGTTGTGCCGCGGAATTGCTTCCGGCCGAGTTTGTGATTGACAGGGTTCATCAGAAACGACAGCGGCACCTCGAATGCGTCGGCCACTTCATCCTTATTGATATAAAGATCAAATCCGGGTCTCACGCGCGCCACCGTCGGCAGGATACGGAACCCGAAACTCGTGCCGTAAAGATCAAGATACCCAATCGGCTCCACAAAGTCGCGGGTCAGCCCGACTTCTTCCCACGCCTCGCGCAGCGCCGCATCGACCGGCGAGGCATCGGTCGCGTCGATCTTGCCGCCGGGAAACGCGATCTGGCCAGCGTGCTCACTCAGATGAGCCGCGCGCTGCGTCAGCAGCACGGTCGGTTGCTCGCGCGCGACCACCGGGATCAGCACCGCCGCCGGCCGGATCGGCTTTTCCTGAGCGATCGTCCGGAGCACGGCATCATTGTCATGGTCACCGGTCAACGGAACGATGCCGGCGTCCGTCAGCCCCGGCGGTATATCGAAACACAACCGTGCCCGTGCGCGGTCGAAAAACGCCTCAGTGCCGACATCGGGGGACGCGACCACTGTCTTCACCATCGGAACGTTCAACCTGCGTCCCTCACCTGCTCCGCATCCGCCATCGCGAAGAACTCACCGCCCGATTCGACTCCGAACATCATTTGACCATCGACCATCCGTTGCTCACCCATGTCAACAAGATCGTAATACAACGCCCTTGTCACTTTGGCCCAGAGACCGGCCCGAACGTGCAGATAAGGCTTCAACCCGCCGCCCTCCGAGCACTCGAAGCGCAGCCGGTGCGCAAAATCGCATGGCACCCAATCGCCGACATTGGTACGGAATCTCAGCAGGCGGCCATTTTCGTCCCGATTCCCAATCATTTCGACGGCCAGAAACGGTGCGTCATCGACGCTGATGCCCACTTTCTCTACCGGAGTCACCAGAAAGTATTTGCCATCCTCGTGTTTCAAGATCGTGGAGAACAGACGCACCAGCGCAGGCCGGCCGATTGGCGTTCCCGTATAATACCATGTGCCGTCGCCGCCGATTCGCATGTCCAGATCGCCGCAAAACGGCGGATTCCACAGATGGACTGGCGGCAAACCGCTGCCGGGCGAGCCCGCGGCATTGCGCGCTGAGGCCGTCAGGCCATCCAGTGTCCGAGTAGCGGGCCGCCCTTGCTTCGCCATGGTTTACCCCGACGCTGATCGCCTCTTCTGCCACAAAGGGGAACATCAACCCACTAGTGGAGTGGATTTGACATTCGCCACCCATCTGCCGCGGGCACCGAAATGCGAATGTCAAATCCAAAACTCCACTAGAAACCTATAGTTGCTAGTGGTCCTGCGATTCTAACGTTCGCAAAAACACCTGCTGAAACGGGATGCGAACGTTGGAATCGGACCACTAGCGTGGTGGTTCAGAAGTTCGCTTCATTCCCCCGGCAAGTCCGTCGAGCGAACTTCTGAACCCAAACCACACTAGAATCATAAGGTTGCTGGTGCCCCTTTGATTTCGAAGTTCGGATTAAATGTCGCTGCGGAACATACGAACTTCGGAATCGAGGCACTAGGCGCGGATCGGGCATCGAAATCGACGCGATCATTCGCCGCTTCGTGATGCCGCTCATAGCTCGAGAGACCAGATATTGTGGGAATAGTTTAGTTCAATGAATACATGCCGTTTGCGTATGTTTAACAGTTCACGGCGCGACGACGCAAATTGCGTAGCCTCGCGCAAGGAGTGATGGATGGCTATGGACTCGGACAAGAGTGTCGAGAAACTCGAAGACGTGATCGTCCGTTCGGCCGAGCAAGTCGCCGGGCAAATTCGCGCGGCGCGGGATGCGATTGCCACCGTCATCTTCGGTCAGGACGGGGTGATCGAAAACACGCTGGTGACCATCCTCTCCGGGGGGCATGCGCTTCTGATCGGCGTTCCCGGCCTTGCCAAGACCAAGCTCGTGGAGACGCTCGGCGTGACGCTCGGACTCGACGCCAAGCGCGTCCAGTTCACGCCGGACCTGATGCCGTCGGACATCCTCGGCGCCGAGGTGCTGGACGAAAGCAGCATCGGCAAGCGTTCGTTCCGCTTCATTGCCGGACCGGTATTCGCACAGCTTTTGATGGCGGACGAAATCAACCGCGCCAGCCCGCGCACGCAATCAGCGCTGTTGCAGGCGATGCAGGAGCAGCACATCACTGTCGCCGGCGCGCGCCACGACCTGCCCAAACCCTTTCACGTGCTGGCGACGCAGAATCCGCTGGAGCAGGAAGGCACCTATCCGCTGCCGGAAGCACAGCTCGACCGCTTCCTGATGGAGATCGATGTCGACTATCCGGATCGCGACGCGGAACGCCGCATCCTGTTCGAGACCACCGGCGCCGAGGAGGCCCTGGCGAAAGCCGCGATGGACGCCGATGTCCTGCACACAGCGCAACGGCTGGTGCGGCGGCTGCCGGTCGGCGACAGCGTGGTCGAAGCCATCCTGTCGCTGGTGCGCTCGGCACGCCCCGGACCGGAGAGCGGCGAAATCGGAAAACTGTTCGCGTGGGGACCAGGACCGCGCGCCAGCCAGTCGCTGATGCTGGCCGTGCGCGCTCGCGCGCTGCTCGACGGACGTCTTGCACCGTCGATTGACGACGTGCTCGACTTGGCCGAGCCGGTGCTCAAGCATCGCATGGCGCTGACTTTCACGGCCCGTGCCGAAGGTCGCACGATTTCCGATGTCATTAAACAACTTAAAACGCGGATCGGTTGATGGTCGCAGCAGCCGGGCACGTCAGGCAGGAAATCGAAGCAGTCAGACGTGCCGATGGTGAAAGCCGCACGCTGGCGGCGTCGCTGCCGCGTCTCGTGCTGGAAGCCCGTCGCATCGCCGCCAATGTGATTCACGGCCTGCACGGCCGCCGCCGCGCCGGTGCGGGTGAAAGCTTCTGGCAATACCGCCGTTTCGTCTCTGGCGAGCCGTCGCAGAACGTCGACTGGCGTCGCTCCGCGCGCGATGATCATCTCTACGTCCGCGAGCACGAGTGGGAGGCCGCGCACACCGTGTGGGTGTGGCCCGATCGTTCGGCATCGATGGCCTTTGCCTCCCGAAATGCGCGCGACAGCAAGCTCGAGCGCGCTTTGATCGTCACCTTCGCACTGGCTGAATTGCTGGTGGCCGGCGGTGAACGCGTCGGCGTTCCTGGGCTGATAAATCCAACCGCGAACCGCAACGTCATCGACAGAATAGCCCAGGCAATCCTCCATGACGATCTCGCACGCGCTAGTCTGCCGCCCTCGTTCGTGCCATCAGCCCGGTCGGAGATCGTAGTGCTGTCGGACTTCTGGTCACCGATCGCCGATATCCAGACCATGCTGGCCGGATTGTCGGCTTCGGGGGCACACGGCACGCTGCTACAGGTCGTCGACCCCGCCGAGGAGACATTTCCCTATTCGGGGCGCGTCGAATTCGTCGAACCCGAGGACGGGCGGGCCATCACTGCGGGCCGCGCCGAACGATGGGCCGGAGACTACGTCGCGCGCGTGGCGCTGCATCGCGACCAGATCCGCTCTGAGACCAGAACGCTCGACTGGCTGTTCTCGACCCACACCACCGACCGGTCCGCGGCGGACCTGCTGTTGTTCCTCCACGGCGGCATGATGGCGAGCAGGGGAAGCGGCGTCATCGCGGCCAAAGCGGGGCCCACCGCATGATGTCGGCGCTTCCGCTGTCATTCCTGCAACCGCTGATGCTGCTCGGCCTGCTCAGCCTGCCGCTTCTCTGGTGGCTGCTTCGTGTGATGCCGCCGCGCCCGCGTCGCATCGATTTTCCGCCGACACGACTGCTGTTCGATATAGCACCGAAGGAAGACACGCCTTCGCGCACGCCGTGGTGGCTGACGGCATTGCGGCTTGCGGCGGCGGCGCTGGTGATTCTCGCTGCCGCCGGTCCGGTGTGGAATCCTAATACCGGCGCAGCCCGTAGCGCCGCGCCCTTAACGATCCTGCTCGACGATGGCTGGAGCGCCGCATCGAGCTGGGAGATGCGGATCAAGGCGGCGGATCAACTGATCACTGAGGCCGACAGCAACCGGCGGGGCGTTGCTATCGTGCCCTTGTCGGACCCGGCGCAGGACATCACGCTGATGCCCGCCGGAACCGCGCGCGTCACGCTGCGGCAGCTTGCTCCGAAGCCATTCGCGGTCGACCGCGTCGAAACGCTGCCGGCGCTTAAACGCTTCCTGAACGCGACGGGCGACAGCGATATCGCGTGGCTGACCGATGGCATCGACAGCGGGCGTGGGACGGAATTCGTCGACGGACTTCGCGAGGTGATCGGCGACCGTTCCCTCACCATCGTCGAAGGTGGCACGCTGCCCGCCCGTGCGCTGACCGCAGCGGAAAATGCCGCGGCCCGGATGACCGCGAAGGTGCTGCGCGCCAACGCGACCGGCCCGGCCGCTGGGGTTGTCCGTGCGCTCGACCAGAAAGGGGCGCCGATCGGCGAGACACAATATGCGTTTGCGCCTCAGGACCGCGAAACAGAAGCTGCGTTCGACCTGCCGCTGGAGTTGCGCAACGATATCGCCCGGCTGGAGATCGCCGGGGAGCGATCGGCGGGCGCGGTGCAATTGCTCGACAAGCGCTGGCGCCGACGCGCCATCGGCGTGGTCAGCGGATCGAGCACCGAGAGGGCGCAGCCGTTGCTTGCACCGACTTTCTACCTGAGCCGCGCGCTGGCGCCGTTCGCCGATGTCCGGCTCGGCGACAAGGGAGCCCCGCAGCAGATCATCACCCAATTTCTGGATCAGAAGCTGTCAATGATCGTAATGGCCGACGTTGGAGCGCTGTCCCCGGAACTGCGCCATCGGATCGACGATTGGATCAAACATGGCGGCGTGCTGGTGCGGTTCGCGGGGCCGCGCCTGGCGCAGGCAGACGACGATCTGGTCCCCGTAAAATTGCGGCACGGCGGCCGCAGCCTCGGTGGCAGCATGACCTGGGAAAACCCGCAGCATCTCGCTGCCTTCGCCGCGGACGGACCGTTCGCGGCGCTTCCGGTGCCGAACGACGTGACCGTCAACCGGCAGGTGCTCGCCGAACCGGATGCGAGGCTGGCGGCCAAGAGCTGGGCCTCTCTCGTCGACGGAACGCCGCTGGTGACCGGCGAGCGCCGAGGCAAAGGCCTGCTGGCGCTATTCCACATCAGCGCCGACATGCGCTGGTCCGATCTGCCGATGTCCGGCACTTTCGTCGAGATGCTGCGGCGTATCGTGGATGCTTCCGGCTACACCGCAAACACAGGCAGAACCGCAGACGCCAATGCCAAGGCGGAAACCGTCGCGCCGCTGCGGACGCTCGACGGTTTCGGCACTTTCGGACCCCCGCCCGCTTCCGTCAAACCCTTGCGGGCCGACTATCGCGGCCGCGGCACCATCGAGCATCCACCGGGGTTCTACGGCCCCGCCGACGGGCCGATTGCTGTCAACACGCTGGCGGCAACCGACCGGATCGTGCCGCTCGACACTTCGAACCTCACGGCACGACGGGCGAGTTTCACCAACGCCGAACCGCATGATCTGCGAGGTATCCTGCTGTCCTCGGCGCTCGCGCTGTTTCTGGCCGACGCCGTCATCGTGGCGCTGCTTGGCGGCGGCATGGCCATGCTGCTGCGTCGCCGCGCGGCTCAAGCGGCGCTGGTCGTCGCGCTTGCTCTGCCGATGATGGCGATGGCGCCTTCACTTTCGCGCGCCGACAGCGCCAGCGATGAGTTTGCCACGAAGGCCACCTCCCAGACCCGGCTCGCCTATGTCGTGACCGGCAACCCGGAGGTCGACGCCATCGTCAAAGCCGGGATGAGCGGACTTACATTGTTTCTGGCGCAACGCACGGCGCTTGAAGCCGGCGATCCGGTCGGCGTCGATCCGGCACGCGACGAACTGGCATTCTTCCCGCTGATATACTGGCCGGTCGTGCCGGGCGCGCCGAAGCCGCCGCAAAACGCTCTCGACAAGATCGACGCCTACATGAAGCAGGGCGGCACCATTCTATTCGACACCCGAGATGCGATCGATGCGTTGCCGGGGCCGGATGGCGAATCCCGGACGCCTGGAATGCAACAACTGCGCGTCATCCTGACGTCGCTCGACATCCCCGAGCTCGAACCCGTGCCGCATGAGCATGTGCTGGCCAAGACGTTCTATCTTCTGCATGATTTTCCGGGCCGCTTCACCACCGGCCAGACCTGGGTCGAGGCCCTGCCACGCAATGAGGATGACGAAGCGGGCTCACGGCCGGCGCGCGGCGGCGACGGCGTTTCGCCGATCATCATCACCTCGAACGATCTCGCGGGCGCCTGGGCCATGCGTCCCGACGGCCAACCAATGCTGCCGCTCTCGCCGGGCGAGCCGCGTCAGCGCGAATTCGCGTTCCGCGCCGGGGTTAACATCGTAATGTATACGCTGACGGGCAACTACAAGGCCGATCAGGTTCATGCTCCCGCGCTGATCGAACGGCTGGGGCAATAGGACCGCAGCATGCAGTACGGCATCGCCTTCACCCCCCTTGTTCCCATGATCGTGCTGTGGAGCGCCTCCGCCGCGATTGTCGTGATCACGGTGCTGCTCCTGGTCGGCCGCGCGCGCGGCGCGGCGGTACGGGTGGCGGCGCTGGCGCTGATCCTGCTCGCGCTCGCCAATCCGTCGTTCACCCGGGAGGAGCGCGAACCGCTGTCCTCGGTGGCCGCCGTCATCGTTGACAAAAGCCCGAGCCAGAATTTCGGCGACCGCACCGATCAGGCCGCGAAGACGCGCGAAGCGCTGGTCGATCGCCTCAAGCAGATCAAGGGGCTTGAAGTCCGCGTCGTCGATGCAGGCCAGGCGGATGGCGAGACCGACGGCACCAAGTTGTTTTCGGCGCTTTCCTCAACCCTGTCCGATGTGCCGACCGACCGCGTCGCAGGCGCCTTCCTGATCACCGACGGGCGCGTTCACGACATTCCGGGCAACGTCTCTGCCCTGGGATTTAAGGCGCCGGTCCATGCCCTGATCACCGGCCACACGGACGAACGCGACCGCCGCGTCGCGATCGTTGCCGCGCCGCGTTTCGGCATTGTCGGACAGACCCAGACCGTCACCTATCGACTCGACGACCAGGGCGTCAGCGGCGAGCGCGCGAAAGCAGTGGTGCGCCGCGACGGCGAAGTGATCAGCGAGCGTACCGTTCTGAGCGGGGAAACCGTCAACGTCGATGTCGACATCAAACATGCCGGGCAGAACATCGTCGAGATCGAAGTCTCGCCGTTGGAGAACGAACTGACGCCCGTCAACAATCGCGCCGTGGTGCCGATCGACGGCGTCCGCGACAAGCTTAGAGTGCTACTGGTATCGGGCGAGCCGCATTCGGGCGAACGCACATGGCGCAACCTTTTGAAGTCGGACCCCAGCGTCGATCTGGTTCACTTCACGATTCTGCGTCCGCCCGAGAAGCAGGACGGCACGCCCATCCACGAACTGTCGCTGATCGCTTTTCCAACGCGCGAGCTGTTTCAGGAGAAGATCAACGAATTTCAGCTCATCATCTTCGACCGCTACGCGCGCCAGGGCGTGCTGCCGACCGCCTATTTCGACAACATCGCGCGTTACGTGCGCGCGGGGGGCGCAGTGCTGGTTTCGGCCGGCCCCGACTACGCCTCGACCACCAGCATCTGGCGGACGCCGCTGGACACCGTGCTGCCCGCCGAACCGGTCGGCGTCACCGAAAAGCCGTTCCATGCCCGGCTGAGCGACGCCGGCAAGCGTCATCCTGTCACCCGGGGGCTCGAAGGCTCCGCAAGCGATCCGCCGCATTGGAGCCGATTTTTCCGCGAAGTCGACACCCGCAACGTTTCGGTGCCGCCAGTTATGACCGGTGCCGACGGCCAGCCCTTGCTATTGCTGTCGCGGTATGACGAAGGCCGGGTGGCGCTGCTCTTGTCGGATCATATCTGGCTGTGGGCACGGGGCTATGAGGGCGGCGGCCCGCATCTCGATCTGCTCCGGCGGATGTCGCACTGGCTGATGAAGCAGCCCGAACTCGAGGAAGAGACGCTGCGACTTAAAGTTCACGGCAAGGATCTCATCGTGCAGCGCCAGACCATGGCCGACACCGTCAATCCGGTCACTGTGACCTCGCCCTCCGGCAAGACTCGCGAACTGTTACTGAAGGCCGCCGAACCCGGCTTGTGGGAGACGGGATTGATAGCGGACGAACTCGGATTATGGCAGGCGACCGACGGCACGCTGAAAGCTCTGGTCAATGTCGGCCCGGCCAATCCGAAGGAATTCTCGGCGGTTACGTCAACCGTGGACGAGATTAAACCGCTCGCGCAGGCCAGCGGTGGTGACGCCCGGCGGATCGCGGACGGCTCGAGCATCGACGTTCCGCGCATCGTTCCGGTGCGCGCCTCAAGCGTGTTTCGCGGCGAGGGCTGGTTGGGCGTGCGGATTCGTGACGCCAGCGTGGTCCGCGGCGTCGGCGTGCTGCCTGTGTTCTCCGGAGTGATCGGCCTGCTGTTGCTGCTGGGCGCCTTTGCCGCAACCTGGCTTCGGGAAGGACGCTGAGCTCCAATCCACTCCTGTGATCCGTTGCACAAACCACACAGTCTCGCACTGGCGACCACGTCTTTGGGCCGTCCCATTAGGTCGCCGTTGACATCCGGCCGGAACCCGGATGTTATATTGTAACGTCTGAGATACCGCGAAGGCGTGGACACGTTGCAATGAAGTGGTTCCGGTCGAACATCAAACACGGATCGCGGCTTGCGCTGTTCGCGCTTGCGATCCAGTTTGTCCTGTCGTTCGGGCATCATCACGGTGCTGCCGCCCTTGAGGCACCGACCTCGGTGCAAACCAACGCATCCGTCGTGCCAGCCAGCGACCCGGCCGCTGCCCGAACCGGTGCGACCGTAGACCCGCAACACGCAGTTCTAACCAATTCCGCCAAAACGTTCGTCACGAGTCCGGCTGGACCGACAGGTGACGATCAGGAACGCGACCGATGCGCCGTTTGCGCCGTCATGGCGCTCGCGGGCACGATGCTGTTCACCGGGCCTCCTGTTTTGCTGTTGCCCGATGCCTGTAATTTCCTCCATCTTGTGATCGAAGCCGAGTTCAATCACCTTGAATCGCGGCCTATCGCCTTCCAACCACGCGCCCCTCCTTCGTCCTGATGTCGATCCGGCAATAGCGCGCTGCGCAACCCATTGCCGAGGAACTTCGCAAGTTTATCGACTTTGACGGCCATACGAACGCCAATGAGCGGAAGCCGGCCGTACCAGGATCCGCAGGATGTCCCTTTCTCCCAGTCGTTTTCTCACACTGGCGCGCCTCAGCGCAGTGTCGCTTCCGGCCCTTGCCGTGGTGTTCTCCGATGACGTTTCCGCCCAAACGGCCCTGCCCGGAATCGTGGTCAACGCGCCCAGTCCGATCGTGCGCCACGCACGGCCGACTCGGACGACACCCGCGCGCACGGCTCGCCGCGGCACGACCAGGGCTCCTACGCCCCGGCAACCCGAGGTAGCCCGCACCGCGCCGCCGGCAACTCCCGCCAATCTGCAGGGCACGTTGCCCATCGTGACCGATCAGTTCGCGACCGTGACCGTCGTCACCAACGAAGAGATTCGGCGCAACGGGGCCGCGACGCTGGGCGACCTGCTCAACAACAAGCCGGGCATCACCGGCTCATCCTTCGCCCCCGGCGCATCGAGCCGGCCCATCATCCGCGGCCTCGACGTCAATCGCGTCGGCATTGTGGAGAACGGTATCGGAAGCAACGGTGCGTCCGATCTCGGCGAGGACCATTTCGTGCCGATTGACCCGCTTTCGACCAATCAGGTCGAGGTCATTCGCGGCCCGGCGGCGCTGCGTTACGGTTCGACGGCCATCGGCGGAATGGTCAGCGCCAGCAACAATCGCATTCCCGAAACCACGCCATGCGCGGCACCGTTGACAACGCAAACCTACGGTTATGCCGTCAAGGCGCCGCAACTGCCGACTCCCCCTGGCTGCGTGAACGTAGAGACACGAGGAGCGGTCTCGAGCGTGAACAACGGTCGTGAAGGCGCGGTTCTGCTCGATGCCGGCGGCAACAACGTGGCGATTCACGCCGACGCCTTCGCACGGCGGACCGAGGACTATGCGATCCCCGGCGGCGTGCAGAAAAACACCGCGACCGACTCCAATGGAGCTTCAGTCGGCGGCTCGTATTTGTTCGACGGCGGATTCGTCGGAGCCGCGATCACGCAGAACAACAGCCTGTACCACATTCCAGGCCAAGAGGGCGAAGAGCTCGGCACCCGGATCAACGCGCATCAGACCAAATTCGCCGCAAAAGGCGAATATCGGCCCGATGCGGCGGCGGTCGATGCCATTCGGTTCTGGGTCGGCGCGACCGACTACAAGCACAATGAACTCGCCCTTGCAGACGCAGCTGATCCGGCCAGCGACGGCGTTCGCCAGACATTCACCAACAAGGAGCAGGAAGGCCGGATGGAAGTGCAGTTCGCTCAGACCAACCTGCGCTTCGCTGCTCTGACAACCGCGATCGGCGTCCAGGGGTCGCACCAGGAACTGACCGCGCCGAGTCCCGACGATCCGTTTAGCCCGCTCAACGGCCTGTGGGATCCGAACAGCAATGGAAGGTTCGCTGGCTATATCTTCAACGAGTTCACGTTCAGCGACACGACCAAGGCACAGGTCGCCGGTCGGATCGAACACGTGAACCTCAACGGCTCAACTCCGAGCACCATGCCCGAACTGTTCGACCTCACCGTCGATCCGGGCGCGATCGGTGCCGCAACGCCGCGGGCCCTGAACTTCACGCCAAAAAGCACCAGTGTCGGTCTGATTCAGAACCTGCCCTGGAATCTTGTGGCGAGCCTGACCGGACAATACGTCGAACGCGCGCCGAAGCCAGCGGAGCTATTCTCCCGCGGCGTGCATGATGCAACGATAACCTATGACATCGGCAATCCGAATCTCGGCATCGAGACCGCGAAGTCGATCGAGGCCGGATTACGCCGAGCGACGGGGCCGCTGCGGTTCGAACTGACCGGCTATTATACGCGGTTCAACGGCTTCATCTACCGGCGCCTGACCGGCAACACCTGCGACGAAACAGCGTGCGTGGCCGGGCCGGGTCTGGAATTGAAGCAGGCCATCTACTCCCAGACTGATGCCGTTTTCCGCGGCGGCGAATTCCAGTTTCAATACGACGTTCTGCCGGTGTGGAACGGCCTCTTCGGCATCGAGGGACAGTATGACATTGTCCGCGCGACCTTCACGGACGGCTCCAACGTACCGCGAATTCCGCCGCAGCGTGTGGGAGGAGGTATCTACTACCACGGCGCCAACTGGCTGGCTCGCATCAACCTGCTCCATGCCTTCGCACAGAACGACGTGAGCGGCGTCGAGACGCCTACCCCCGGCTACAACCGGCTGCGAGCCGAGGTCAGCTATACGACTACGCTGCCCAGAAACAACTGGTGGGGCGGGCAGCCGGTGACCATCGGTCTCGCCGGCGACAATCTGCTGAACGAGCAAATTCGCAATGCCGTCGCCTTCAACAAGGACCAGGTGTTGCTGCCGGGACTAAACGTACGGCTATTCGCAAACGTGAAGTATTAAGCAGGCTTTCATCATGGCCGGATTGTTCCGGCCATGATGCTTGAATTTGACTTCAGTTCATTGGCTCTGGTCCGCCCCCTCCCGCGCGAACCTCCAGTCAGGCCGGATCATGCCCGAAACTCCGTCAAACGCACCAGGAGCCAGCTCGCATACCAACAGGCGGGCCCGGTCCACCGGACCTGGCATGTCGACCTCTCCTTTCGGGATCATCTTGAAACCGACGCGACCGTAATAGGATTCGTCGCCAACAAGCACGATGAGACGGTGCCCTTTCGCTTTCGCGTCGCCGAGCGCGCGCTCGAGCATCGCGCGGCCAATGCCGCGGCCACGGAACGGCGGCTCGACCGTCAGCGGACCGAGGAGCAGCGCCGGCGTGTCGCCGATGCAGACCGGCAACAATCGAACCGAGCCGACCAGCAGAGTGCCGATGTGGGCGGTCAGGGAGAGGTCCAGCAAATGATCAACATGCTCGCGCAGGCGGTAAGCGCTGAGCACGAAACGACCGGGACCGAAGGTGCGTTCGTGCAGACGCTCGATAGCCTGCGCGTCATTGGCGGTTTCGGTCAGGAGAGTGAGGGAGAGATCGGACATGAGGAAGGCGGATAGCATCTGTCACGGGCGCGGTCCATCGCCTGCCGCCGATTGCGGCCGGGCCGATCACCTGCGCCAGGTGAGTACCGGCGGCTCATGATGAAGGACTTCCGCGATTCGGAGCCGCGTGCCGACTGTGGTCTCGGCCGGCAAGGCATCGACGGCGAAAAAACCGCAATCGATGATCTCCCGATTTGGTTCGGGCTTGCGATCCTGCCGGAAGTCCCTGACGACGTAGACAGCGACATGATCGCGCCGCGAAACGTGGCTGTTGAAAAAAATACCGTGCAACGCCGGTTCGCCGTGTATTTCGATTCGCCCTTCTTCAATGAGTTCGCGTTGCAGCGCCATACGTGACGTCTCGCCGACCTCGACGCCGCCGCCGGGCAGATGCCAGCCCGCCACATAGCCATGCTTGACCAGAAAGACCCTGTTGTCGGCGTCGAGCACCACGCCGCGCACGCCGAGCGTCATGCCGCGGGCGAACCGGAAGTACAGGTGAAATAGCCGGCGTAACGCGGGCTCGCAAAAGCACCGCAGACGGTGGAAATTCATGACGCTTAGCCCCCGAATCCGCGACGCGACGACTCGCTCTTGCATGATCGCTTGCATCCTAGCGGTGCTCTTGCCAAAACTTCAGAATATTCCCGGGTACGAGATACCGGGTACGAGGTAAAAGTGAAGCAGCTTCATGACAGGGACAGAGGCTCGCCATCGCGGCGGGCAACATTCAAGATCGCAGGCGGCGGCGCGATGGCACTCCCCGCCGGCGCTTTGATCAGCAGCCCCTGATGACAACCATCACGCTCGCGCACCTGTCCGATCCGCACCTTGGACCGCTGCCTCCGCCGCGACTGCATCAGCTCATAGGCAAGCGCGCGATCGGCTATCTAAACTGGAGACGCGGCCGTCACGCCATCCATCGGCGCGATGTGCTGGACGCTGTGGTCGCCGATATCAAGGCGCAATCGCCCGATCACATCGCGGTCACCGGCGATCTCATCAATCTCGCACTTCCGGACGAGTTCACGCAGGCGCGCGCATGGCTGGGCGACGTCGGCACCCCACACGACGTCACCCTCGTGCCCGGCAATCACGATGCCTACGTTCGCCCGACGAAAAAACAGATTTCCGAATGGAAGGAATATATGCGCGGCGATAGCGTCCGCGAAGGGACGCCGCTTTCCTTTCCGTTCCTGCGACGCAGAGGGCCGCTGACGCTGATCGGCGTGTCTTCGTCGGTACCGACCGGTCCCTTCATGGCCACTGGGCGGCTGGGGTCCGACCAGCTCGATGCGCTGGACCGCGGTCTCTCACAGCTTGAGAGCGATCCGAACTTTCGCGTGCTGCTGATCCACCATCCGCTGTCTTCGAAAGATTCGTACAAACGACTGACGGATGCCGACGCACTTCTGGCTCTTCTGAAGCGGCGCGGCGTGGACCTGATCCTGCACGGCCATGATCATATCCATTCGACCATGTGGTTCGAGGGACCGCACGGCCGGATCCCCGCCATCGGTGTGCCGTCGGCATCCGCGATGCCGCACCGGCATTATCCACCTGCCGCTTACAACCTGTTTTCGATCACGCGCGATGGAAACGCCTGGCGTTGCGAGCAGCGAGTGCGCGGCTTTGCCGATCAAGCAGCGATTGAACGTCAGGAAATCAATGAATTGCAGCGGACAGAGCTAATCTAGAGTCTTTCACCGTTTCATAGAAACGGTGAAAGACTCTATCTTTATGTTTTGACGCGTTTTCTTCACGCGAACCGGCACCCACTTCGCTCGAAAACGCTATATCCGCGCTACAGTACGCAATCACCATTTGTGGAAAATGAAAAATGCGCCGAGGGCAACGAACGCAAAGCCCAGACCGTGATTCCAGCTCAACGGCTGTTTCAGATACAGCACGGAGAAGCCGGCGAACACGACAAGTGTAATTACTTCCTGAATGGTTTTGAGCTCGGCCGCCGAATAGACCGAGCTACCCCAGCGATTGGCTGGCACCGCGAGCCAGTACTCGAAAAACGCGATACCCCAGCTGGCCAGAATGACCAGAGAAAGCGGGCTTTCCTTGAATTTCAGATGCCCATACCAGGCGAACGTCATGAAAACGTTCGAGCAGAACAGCATCAGGATCGGCAGGAGCCACGACGGAATCGCGATGGGCATGGCTGAACTTTCGGAAACGACCGGAGGAAAGCTAGCGTTTTCGAGCGAAGTGGAATCCGGTTCGCGTGAAGAAAACGCGTCAAAACATAAAGATAGAGTCTTTCACCGTTTCCATGAAACGGTGAAAGACTCTAGGCATGCTTACAGCGTGAACCCACAGCAAGCGAGGAGGAACTGTGCTGCACGTATGCCCAAAGCCGTGCCGATAGAAACAAATCCTACCCCCCAGTCCGGAAGTAGGGTTCAACCGTGCCGTTAAGCTTGATGGTCAACGGATTACCGTGGCGATCCTTGGCACTGCCGGCGGCAACACGTATCCAGCCTTCGCTGACACAATACTCCTCGACGTTGGTTTTTTCGACACCCTTGAAACGGATACCGATATCGCGCGACAGAATCTCAGCATTGTAATAGGCGCTGCGCGGATCGGTCGACAAACGGTCGGGCAGCCGGTCATTCGCGGTCTGGTCGGTCAAAGCAGGGCCTCGATTTCTTCGGTTAGTTTTTTGGGTTTGGTGGTCGGAGCGTGGCGAGCGACCACCCTCCCCTGCCGGTCCACGAGAAACTTTGTGAAATTCCACTTGATTGACTCGCCCAGCAGACCCGGCTTCTCGTTCTTCAGATGCTTGAACAACGGATGCGCGTCCACCCCGTTGACATCTATCTTTTCAAACATCGGAAAGGTCACGCCGTATTTGCTGTCGCAGAACTGCTGGATGTCAGTGGACGACCCCGGTTCCTGCTTGCCGAACTGATTGCAGGGGAAGCCAAGAACGGAAAATCCGCGCGGGTTCATCGCGCGATATAGTTCCTCTAGGTCCTTGTATTGCGGCGTGAAGCCGCAGGCGCTCGCAGTGTTCACGATCAAAAGGACGCGGCCTTCGAACTGTCTCAACGCGCAGGGCTCACCGGTCAGCGTGTTCGCGCAGAAATCAAAGACGCTGGCCATTCAACAACCTTTCGATCAAGCTACGACTGGCCGACCGTTCCGTGCCGGTCAATGCCGCGTGGAAGACCGGCTGACCTGGTCCAGGATGGCTTCGGTGAACGGAAATTCGAGGACGATTTCACCGGTGGCGTCGGTCACTTCCAGCACTGCATTGAGGATCGCCTTCTGTTCGCCGTCCGACTTGAGAATTTCGCGGATCGTCGTTCGGGCGGCACGCCAGGCTTGGTCGGGATCGCGCAAATCCTCGCCTTCCGGATCCAGAATCAGGTCGCTTCCGATGCGGGTGTTAAAAAAATATCGGGGCATGAACAATCCATAACGGGGTGGGCCTTGAGTCCGCCGTTCTCACAAGTTTTTTATCGAACGACAAGCCTGCACTGCAATAGGCTTTATTTGTCGCAAAATTGCGTCCGTCCCGTTTCAAGCTTCTAGTAATCCATACGCGGATCAATATTCCGCCTCAAACGTTAGCACCGAGTCCCGCTCTTGATCAGGCTATCTTTTCTTCGTCATGTCGACATAACCTGGCTTGCAGCGGGTTATGGGAATTTTCCTAAACGGCGCGCGTCCTCGAACAAAGAAGAACGTCATGAACCCTGTCAGTGAACTCCAGAACCACGGCCAGGCCATCTGGCTCGATTTCCTTGCGCGCGGTTTCATAAACAAGGGTGATTTGAAGCATCTTGTCGAGAACGACGGAATACGCGGGGTTACCTCCAATCCCTCAATTTTCGAGAAGGCAATCGGGAGTTCGGACGAATATGACAGCGCTATAGTCAGCCTGCTCAAAAACGGCGACCGATCGGTCGCCGATCTCTACGAGCGGCTCGCCGTAGAGGACATCCAGCACGCCGCCGATGTGTTGCGGCCGGTCTACGATCGGCTCCATGGCGCGGATGGTTTCGTCAGTCTTGAGGTTTCGCCGTATCTTGCGAACGATACCAAGGCGACGATTGCCGAAGCTAAGAGGCTGTGGAAGGCCGTCGACCGCAAAAACCTGATGATCAAGGTGCCGGCGACGCCGAATGGCTTGCCCGCGATCCGTCACCTGATTTCCGAGGGCATCAGCATCAACATCACGTTGTTGTTCTCCCAAAAGGTCTACGTCGAGGTAGCTGAGGCGTATCAGGCCGGGCTTCGAGAATATGTCCGAAATGGCGGGGATCCCGCACATGTTGCAAGCGTCGCCAGCTTCTTCGTCAGCCGGATCGATAGCGCTGCCGACAAGCAGCTCGACGAAAAGATCGCGCAAGCCAACGATCCTGCGGAGAAAGCGCGTCTTGCCGCGCTCAAGGGCCAGGTCGCGATTGCCAATGCCAAGCTCGCCTATCAGGATTACAAGCGGCTGTTTGCCGGCGAAGACTGGCAAAAGCTGGAAGCCGAAGGCGCCAGACCGCAGCGGCTGCTATGGGCTTCGACCGGGACCAAGAACAAGGATTACCGTGACGTCCTCTACGTTGAGGAGTTGATCGGTTCAGACACTGTCAATACCGTGCCGCCGGCGACCCTTGAGGCCTTCCGCGATCACGGCAAGCTGCGCGATAGCCTCGAGGAAAGTTTGGATGACGCACGGCAAGTGCTCACCGCGCTCGCGGAAGCCGGAATCTCGCTCGATGCGATCACCCGGGACCTCGTGAAAGAGGGCGTGCGGCTGTTCGCGGACGCGGCCGACAAATTGCTCGGCGCCGTCGCCCGGAAGCGGGAAAAGATTCTCGGTTCTGCCATCGACCGACAGACCTTGTCGCTGGACCCCGCCACGGCGAAATCCGTCGAAGCAGAGGCGGATGACTGGCGAGCCGCCGGCACCGTCCGCAAGCTATGGCAGCAGGATAAGTCGGTGTGGACCGGCGCGGACGAAGACAAATGGCTGGCCTGGCTGACGAGTCCTGTCGCCGAGTTTAATCGGGCGGCTGACTACGAAGACTACGCGCGGCGAGTGAAGAAGCAAAAATTCACCGACGCGGTTGTCCTCGGCATGGGCGGATCAAGTCTGGGTCCGGAGGTGCTGGCGAAGACCTTTCCGAAGGCAGCAGGTTTCCCGAAACTACATGTGCTGGACTCAACCGATCCCGCCCAGATTCGCTCGCTTGAAACCGCGATCGACGTCGCCAGGACTGTCTTCATCGTGTCCAGCAAGTCCGGCGGAACGACAGAACCAAATGCACTGAAAGACTATTTTCATGCGCGGGTGGCCAAGGCCATCGGCGCCGACAAAGCCGGCCACCGCTTCATCGCGATCACCGATCCGGGGTCCTCGCTTGACGAGGAAGCGGCGAAGCTCGGCTACGCGCGCACCTTCCACGGCGATCCCGCAATCGGCGGCCGCTATTCGATCCTGTCTCCTTTCGGCCTGGTCCCGGCGGCAACAGCGGGAATCGATGTGACAGGATTGCTCGAGAATGCACTCGTCATGGTGCGATCCTGTGGCGCCCAGGTCCCACCGCATGACAATCCTGGCGTTCAGCTCGGATTAGCCATGGGTCTCGCGGGGCGCGAAGGCCGTGACAAGGTCACTATTCTGGCGTCTCCGAAAATCGCTGATTTTGGTGCATGGGCCGAGCAACTGATCGCCGAATCGACCGGCAAGGAGAGCAAGGGCCTTATTCCGATCGACGGCGAACCGCTCGCCGATGCGAACCTTTACGGTAATGACCGCTTCTTCATCGATATCCGCACGGCGGATGAAGAGGATGCCGCTCATGATGAGAAATTGCGCGCGCTCGAAAGCGCTGGACATCCGGTGGTCCGGATCGTGATGAACTCGGTCGATCAGATCGGTCAGGAATTTTTCCGGTTCGAGATGGCCGTCGCAGTCGCCGGCTCGGTTCTCGGCATCAATCCGTTCGATCAGCCTGACGTCGAAGCTGCCAAGGTCAGGACTCGCGAATTGACGTCAGCCTTCGAGAAAACGGGCAGGCTTCCCAAGGAAAAGCCGGCGATTTCCGCCGCCGGCTTCGATCTTTACACCGACGCTGAGAATGCGCGCGCGTTACGCGAGAAGGGCGGCGATGGTGAGCTATCCTCGTGGCTCAAGGCGCATCTCGCGCGCGCAGAGCCCGGCGATTATGTCGCCTTTCTGGCTTACGTCGCGCGCGATGACGAACACATCGGTGATCTACAGCGGATGCGCCTCGCCGTTCGCGACCGGAAGAAAGTCGCCACCTGTGCCGAGTTCGGCCCACGTTTCCTGCATTCGACTGGTCAGGCCTACAAAGGCGGTCCCGACAGCGGCGTTTTTCTCCAGATCACCGCCGACGACCCACGGGATTTGAAGATTCCCGGCCGGAAAACGAGCTTCAGTATTATCAAGGCTGCGCAGGCGCGCGGCGATTTCGATGTGCTCACCCGGCGGGGACGGCGAGCGCTTCGCGTGCATCTCAAGGGAGATCTTCAATCCGGCTTGTCGCGGCTCGACGAGGCGATCAGCCGAGCTCTCATGTGACCATGGCCATGACGCGTCAGGTTGTGACGTTGCGTCAGGAAACAAACGTTCGCCAGCCGCGTCAAGCTGGGATCTTGCTCCTCGCCGTCGTTCATCGCGATCCACATTCGCCAATCTTCCTGAAACACCCGAGGTGTTGGGCCATACCGTGAACCGCACGCATATTGAACCATCGGACCGCCCGTGGAATGTCCAGACCACGAGAGGCTCCCGGAGGAGGGATCGGACCAATGCAGATAGGTATGATCGGACTGGGGCGAATGGGGGCCAACATCGTTCGCCGCCTGATGAAAAAGGGAGGTCATCAGGCCGTCGTCTATGACATCAGCGACCAGGCCGTCGCCGCGATTGCCGCGGAGGGAGCCTCAGGCGCGATTGATCTCCAAGACTTCGTCCGCAAGCTCGAAAAGCCGCGTGCCGTTTGGATCATGCTGCCCGCCGGAGCGATTACGGAGTCCACCATCGCGACGATCGCCGGGCTGCTCGATAAAGATGATGTCATCATCGATGGCGGCAATACCTTCTGGCAGGACGATATCCGGCGCGCGAGAACGCTGCGCGAAAAGGGCATCTACTATGTCGATGTAGGCACCAGCGGCGGAGTTTGGGGCTTGGAACGCGGGTATTGCATGATGATCGGCGGCGACAGGGCCGTGGTTGATCGTCTTGACCCGATTTTCGCGTCGCTGGCGCCCGGACGCGGCGGCATTCCGGGAACGCCGAGCCGCGACGGCCGTGATCCGCGCGTCGAGCAAGGCTACCTCCACACGGGGCCCGTTGGCTCCGGCCATTTCGTCAAGATGGTTCATAACGGGATCGAATACGGCCTGATGCAGGCCTTTGCCGAAGGCTTCGACATTCTCAAAAACGCGAACACCAATGCGCTGCCAGAGCATCATCGGTTCAAGCTTGACCTCGCAGATATTGCCGAGGTGTGGCGCCGCGGCAGTGTGATTTCATCCTGGCTGCTCGATCTCACCGCTTCTGCGTTGGCCCGCAGCGAGACTCTCGAGGCTTACTCGGGATTTGTCGCAGATTCCGGCGAGGGTCGCTGGACGGTCAACGCCGCCATTGATGAAGCCGTTCCGGCCGAAGTTCTAACGGCCGCACTGTTCGCGCGCTTTCGCTCGCGTCAGCAACATACGTTCGCAGAGAAAATCCTCTCGGCGATGCGAGAGGGATTCGGGGGGCACAAGGAGCCAGGAGAAACCGATCCATCTACAAAGGGGAGGACCGCGAGTTGATGACGGTCGCAAGCAACAAGCCGCGCAACCCGGAGCCATGCTGCTTCGTCATTTTTGGTGTCACCGGAGACCTCACCCATCGCCTGATCATTCCGGCACTCTACAATCTTGCCGAATCCGGCTTGCTGCCGGAGCAGTTTTGCCTCGTCGGTATCGTCCGCAAGCAGATGTCGGAAGACGATCTTCGGCAAAGCCTGATGGAGGGCTTGAAAAAGCATGCCACGCGGCCGGTCAAAACCGAAATTGCCGACAAGGTGCTTAATTGCCTGACGTGCGTCGAAGCCGACCCCTCCGATCCATCCTCATTCGATACGCTGAGCAAGGCCTGTGAAAGGCTTGAGACAAGAACGGGGACGTGCGGCAATCGCCTGTTCTATCTTGCCGTGCCGCCGACAGCCTTTGCACCGATCGCAGAACAACTTGGCCGCGTCGGTCTACTGCGAGAGACAAACGGCACGTGGCGTCGCCTAGTGGTCGAAAAGCCTTTCGGCACCGATCTTGCGTCTGCCAGAGCGCTCAACGCCAGGCTGCTAAAAATCGCCAACGAACATCAGATCTATCGGATTGACCACTATCTCGGCAAGGAGACCGTCCAGAACATCCTTGTTCTTCGTTTCGCCAACGGCATGTTCGAGCCGATCTGGAATCGCAACCACATCGATCATATCCAGATCACCGTCGACGAAAAGCTGTCGGTCGGACATCGCGGCAGCTTCTACGACGCTACCGGAGCACTGAGAGACATGGTGCCGAACCATCTGTTCCAGTTGCTGTCGCTGGTGACCATGGAGCCACCGAGGCGATTCGAAGCTCACGCGGTGCGTTCAGAGAAGGCGGAAGTGCTGGCCGCAATCCAGACGCAAACGCCGGAGGAGGCGCTGAGAAATTCTGTGCGCGGACAATATTACGCCGGGCAGGTCGGCGACGAGGCGGTCGTCGATTACCGCGACACCCCCGACGTCAAGCCCAACAGCACCACCGAGACCTATGCGGCGCTCAAGCTGACCATCGACAACTGGCGATGGGCCGGCGTTCCATTCTACTTGCGGACCGGCAAGGCTCTCGGCCTCAAGCGCACCGAGGTGGCCATCAAGTTCAAACAGGCGCCGTTCGCGATGTTTCGCTGCACGCCGGTGGACCAGCTGTCGCAAAACTATTTGGTCATCGGCATCGAGCCGGCCGAAGGCATCACGATGCAATTCAATACCAAAGTACCTGGCCCCACGATCTCGATCGACGGCGTCGAGATGAAATTCCGCTACAAGGATTACTTCCACGCTGCACCGAGTACCGGTTACGAAACCCTGATCTACGATTGCATGACCGGCGACAACATCCTGTTTCAGCGCGCTGACGGCGTGGAGGCCGGCTGGCAGGCGGTGCAGCCGTTCCTCGACGCCTGGAAGAAGGCCGGCGCCAACGGGCTGGTGGGCTATAAGGCGGGCAGCGAAGGCCCCCGTGAGGCCGACGAACTGCTGGCGCGGGACGGCAACCAGTGGCGCGAGCTGACATGACATCCGCTAACGCGGCGGACCGCAGGTTTCAGGTGCTCCCAGATGCGGAAGCAATCGCTACCGAAGCAGCAGAACGAATGATCTCCCGGATTGCGGAAAATGCAACGCGGCCGGCGATTTGCCTGACCGGCGGCTCCGGCCCAAAAGCGCTCTACGCGCTGCTGGGAAGCCCGGACTATCGTTCGCGGATCGCCTGGGACCGCGTTCACTGGTTCATTGGGGACGAGCGTTTCGTGAGCGCGGACGACAAGCGCAACAATATGGCGATAGCCAGGGACCTTTTTCTGAACCGTTGCGCTCCGCCGGGAAATATCCATCCTATGCCGACGGATGCTCACGATCCGGATACGGCGGCGCGGCTTTACGAGCGCGAACTCCAAATCTTTTACAACGCGCGTCGTCTCGATGCAGCCAAACCGCTTTTCGATGTCGTTTTGATGGGGCTTGGACCGGACGGTCACACCGCCTCTTTATTTCCGGAAGATCGAGCGCTCGACGAGACCGAACGATGGGTCGTCGGCGTGGACCACGCGCACGTCGAGCCTTTTGTTCCCCGCGTTACCCTGACGCTCCCGGCGCTGGCCTCCTCACGCGAGATGCTGTTTCTCGTCAGCGGTAAAGCCAAGCAAGGCATCCTCTCGAAAGTCATGGCGGGCGCCGATCTGCCCGGTACACGCGCACATTCCAGCGGCATCACAACGTGGCTGACCGATGCCGCGGCCGCAGGATCGCCGGCATGAATGCGGGCGGAGATGCCGCCTTTTGCGCGCTGATTGTTATGGGCGTGTCGGGATCTGGTAAAAGCACCATTGCGGTTGCGCTGGGACAACGACTGGGATGGATAGTTGAGGATGCCGACCGTTTTCATGCGGAAAGCAATATCGATAAAATGCGCGCCGGCATCGCATTGAACGATGACGACAGGCGGCCGTGGTTACGCGCCATCGCCGCGGAGATCGGCCGCAGGCGTGCAAACGGCACGAGCGTGATCATGGCCTGCTCCGCGCTCAAGCGCGCCTATCGCGACATTCTCGTGCAAGGTCATAGCGACACCCGCATCGTCTACCTGCGCGGCGACAGAAGCCTGATCATGAGCCGTCTCAAGGCGAGAGGCGATCATTTCATGCCGCAGGCGTTGCTCGAGAGCCAGCTCGCAACACTGGAGGAGCCTACCGAGGATGAGGGACCGATCGTTGTCGACATCGATGCGAGCGTGGACGAAATTACCGATCGAATCGTCACCATGCTCGACGCGGGCTGGATACTCTCATGAACAGCATTTCCCTCGTGATTTCGGACGTTGACGGAAGTCTGCTAACGCCCGACAAACGTCTGACGGAAGCTGCAATCCAGGCGGTGAAACGACTTGCCGAAAGAGATATCGGCTTCACGATCACCAGCAGCCGCCCTCCCTTGGGTATGCGAATGCTGATCGAGCCGCTCAATATCCAACTGCCGCTCGGCGCATTCAACGGCAGTCTGATGATCGATCCCGCCCTCAAGATGCTTCGAAGGACTGCCATTTCAGCGTCGGCCGCCCGACGAGCGATCGACGCGCTGAAAACTTCCGAAACCGACATTTGGCTGTTCACCGCGGACCGTTGGCTTATCACGCGCGACGATGGCCGCTACGTTCCGCATGAGCAGCACACAATCCGAATGGCTCCGGTTATGGTTTCCGATTTTGAGGAATTCACAGACGACGCCTCCAAGATCGTTGGCGTCAGCGCCGATCCCGAGAAGCTCGCCCGTTGCGAGATGGCGATGCAGGTGGCCCTCGCCGGCCAGGCGAAGGTTGTCCGATCGCAGAGCTATTATCTCGACATCACACCTGCCGGAGAGGACAAGGGCACATTCGTGGAGACGTTAGCGAAGCGCCTCAACATTTCAACGCGCAACATCGCGACCATCGGAGACATGCAGAACGATCTGGCCATGTTTGCCAAAAGCGGCCTGTCATTTGCCATGGGAAATGCCGAAGACAACGTGAAGGCGCAAGCCACTCGTGTCACCGATAGCAATGAAAACGACGGTTTCGCCAAGGCGATCGATCAGATCATGGCCCTCGACTAGCCGCTATGCCCTTGCCCGCTGCATCGCCGGTTTGCGTGCCGCGTTGAGATTGTGGATGGTGTTGACCAGCGCAATGTGGGTCAGTGCCTGCGGAAAATTTCCCGTCATGCGACGGGCAACCGTATCATACTCCTCCGACAGCAGGCCAAGGTCGTTCGCTACCCCCGCAACCCGCTTCAGCAGCATCTCGGCCCGCTCGATATCGCCGCTCAGGACATAGGCATCGGCGAGCCAGAGCGTGCAGGCCAGAAAGGCTCCCTCGATCGGCGGCTGTTCGTCTGACACCGCGCGCGGATCGTGCCTGAGCACGAAGCCGTCCGGCATCAGATGCCTCTCCACCGCTGCGAGCGTTCCCACAACACGCGGATCAGACGCCGGCAGGAAGCCGACCGACGGAATGAGAAGCGTGCTGGCATCAAGCAGCTTCGAGCCGTAGGATACGACGAAGGTATTTTGTTCGCGATCAAAACCCTTTTCGCAGACGTCGCGATGGATCGTATCACGCAGTTCACGCCAACGCTCGACCGGCGCTTCGAAACCGAAATGCTCCACGCTCTTGACGCCGCGGTCGAACGCTACCCAGACAAGCACCTTCGACGAGACGTAGTGCTTGCCAGGTCCCCTTAGCTCCCAGATACCTGAATCTGTTTCATTCCAAATACGGCCGAGATGCTCGAGTAGCTCGCATTCCAGCGCCCAGGTTGGCTCACTCAGCTTGAGGTTCGCCTCCCTCGACTGGTGAAATACGTCCATCAGCTCACCATAGACATCAAGCTGGAGCTGGGCATGCGCCGCATTTCCGATCCTGACCGGCCGCGCGCCCTCATAACCAGGCAGCCAGTCTGCCTCCCATTCCGTCAGGCGACGTTGTCCCAGGATGCCATACATGATCTGCATGTCGGAGGGCGAGCCTGCGACCGATCTCAGCAGCCAGTCGTGCCACTCCGACGCTTCATCGTAATAGCCGCTGTTCATCAGCGCGAGCAGCGTAAAGGTCGCGTCGCGCAGCCAGCAGAACCGGTAATCCCAGTTACGTGCACCGCCAAGCTTTTCGGGAAGCGAGGTTGTCGGAGCCGCGACAATGCCGCCAGAAGGCGCATAGATCATGGCTTTCAGGACAACCAGCGAGCGCATTGCGAGATCACGATACGGACCGTCATAGTCAAACTTTTCGCACCACTCGCTCCAGAACGCCTCCGTGTCCCGCAGCGCTTTCGCAGGATCGATCGGGGGTGGAACGGCGAAATGCGATGCGCCGTACGCCATGACAAACGGAATCGTCTGCCCGGCGCTGACCTCGAAGTCCGCGACGGTGGTCATGTTCTCGCCGTGGGTCTCAACCGGCGTGCGCAACACCAGCATGTCCGGCCCGCAAATGGCGAGCAGCGCCCTGTCCTCCGTGCGGCGGACCCATGGCGCGTTCTTACCGAAGCCGAACCGGATTACCATATCCATGTGCATCTTCACGCGGCCGCGGTCCCCCCGGACGAGGCGAACGATGTCGGACACCGTGCCGCGCGGCGGCATGAAATCAATCAAAGTGACAGCGCCGCCGGCGGTTTCAAACCGGGTTTCGAGGATAAGGCCGTCTCCGCGATATTGATGACTCGATCGCTCGATCTTTTCCGAAGGAGCGATCCGCCAATGGCCGTTACGCTCATCGCCCAGGAGGGCGGCAAAGCAGGCATCGGAATCGAAGCACGGCCAGCAAAGCCAGTCGAGTGACCCCGTCCGGTCGACGAGCGCGACGGTCTCGCCGTCGCCGATGATTCCATAGTCTTCGATGTTGCTGGGCAATTTGCGGAACTCGGCAGGTGAGCTGAAAACAAAATGACGGAACGCCAATATTATTCATCGCCGGGTAGTTGGCCATCCCGCCTGGTGAACTTTCTGGAAAAGAATGTCATGTAAATGGAGAGCGAGCGACTGGATGCGAACGCACGGGTACCCATTGCGATCCACCGCTTAGCGCAGTTGCTCGCCAAATTTTCGGCATAAGGTTCGGCTCATGCCTCGCCTTATGAAACATCCCCAGCCGCATCATACATGTCCGGCATAGGCGATCATGCTCAAAGGTAAGTCAGAATTTGGTTCTACGGCGTTGAATGAGAACCTAGCGGCTATAGCCGTTGGCGCGGGAATAAACCGAACGGTTTTCCTGCACGGACCGGCTGTCCGAGCTGGTGCCTCGTTTACTCACCGCGGGTTTGCCGGGTTCGATATTTTCGAGAAAGACGGGCTCGGAAAAATAGAAGCCCTGCGCATATTTTATCCGCGTCGCTGCCTGCAAATAAGCGAGCTCCTCGAATTTCTCGACGCCTTCCGCGATCACCGCCATTCCCAAGGCATCGCCGAGAGATTCAATCGCCTTGAGGATACCCTGGCTGCGCGGACGCTTGTGGATATCGACGATGAACGACCGGTCAATCTTGATTTCATCAGCGGTGATATCGGCGAGGGCCGACAGAGACGAATATCCGATCCCGAAATCATCGATGGAGATTTTGACGCCTAGCCTTCGCAGGACTGGCAGAATCTCCGTCTGGAACCGGGTTTTCGCCACGAACGCATCTTCGGTGACCTCGACGATGAATCGCGTTGCGCAACCGGTCTTCTCCAGCGCCCGTGCGAAGGATGTCATGAATACCACGTTGCCAGCCTGCTTGGCGGCGACGTTGATGCTAATGCTAACATCGGTGCCGAACGCATCGTCGATGAGATCGATTGACCTCATGATTTCGGCCAGAACCAGATGCGTTAACTCATCGATCAAGCCGAGTTCAATCGCGAGATCAACGAACGTTCCAGGCGCCTGAATGATACCGTCATCATTGCGCAGCCGAACCAGCGCCTCAATGCCTTTGATCTGCTCGGTTCTGATGTCCACCTTAGGCTGGAACGCGCAACAGAACCGCTTGTCGAGAATCGCGAGCCGCAACGATTGCTCGATCTTCATTCGGGTCAATGCCTCGTGCTGCATTCCGGAATCAAAGATGGCGGCTCCGCCCTTTGTGTCGTTCTTGATCTGATACATCGCGGTGTCGGCGTTCTGCCGCAGAACCTCATAAGTGTCGCCGTGATCCGGATAGATGCTCACTCCGATCGATGCGGACGCGAACAGTTCCGATCCGTCGATGAAAAATGGCGCCTTAAGCCGCTGCAATAGAAATTCAATGTATTCGGCGAGCTCGGCGTCGCTTTGGACCGGGTTGAGCAGGAGCAGAAACTCGTCGCCGCTGATCCGGGAGAGCATATCGGTAGCACGTAGGCCGAGGTCCAAGCGTCTGGCAACTTCGATCAGAAGCCCGTCACCGGATGCATGGCCGTAGTAGTCGTTGATGTGTTTGAAGTTGTCGATGTCGAGAAACGCCACCGCAAATCTAACGGAATGTTCCCCCTCGCGGATGAGGCTGTTGGCGTGCTGTTCGATGACGCGCCGGGTCGGCAAGCCCGTCAGCTCGTCATAATACGCACAACGAAAAAGCTCTTCCTCAACGGCCTTTTGACGGCTGATATCAACCGAGCTCGACAACACAAGCTTTCTGTTCGAAATCACGACAGGCTCATGCGTCGTCAGAAAGATCTTCGTCGCATGATCCGTTCGAATGTACTCTTCGGATATCCTGCTCCCGCCCGATTGCAGAACCCCGCGAGCGAGATTTATGCGATCATTCAACTCTTTTGACGGGAGCGGCGCACCTGACACCGTTCCGACGATGTCCCGCGCCGGCACATTGAACTGGGCCACGGCGGCCGCGTTCACGAACACGAAGTTTCCCTGCTCGTCCTGAACCGTCACGGCTGTCGGAAGCGATCTAACAACTTCAATCAGGAAATTCAGTCGCGAGGAATCCCTTATCTCGAGCGGGAAGTCATTTCGGCTGGCCTCCAGTCCATCGGGAGGTCTCGGTCCACTCTCACTGGCGACAACAGAAAATTCGTTTCGCTCAGGCGTACCGGACATGGACTTCCCAACCTTCACCGCGTCTGAAAGGGGAAACTACCGGACTTTCAGGCTCTTGCGGGCAGCAACGGTGGTCGCGGTCAAATACAGCGCGTCACCTTCTGCCTTCACAAGAAGGAATACTCCCCCACGTTGTAGGTTTAGTTAAATCCGACGCATAAACACGGCCGCACTTTCCACACCAAATGCAGCGCCGCTCATATCAGCTTCGTTATATTGTTACCAATGCATGAACCGGGGTACTAAATTCTCCGTTCCGAAGACCGAGCTCTGCGCTCGCGATAATTAAGAGAAGAATTGACGCCACGAGCGGGATTTACGGAGCTATTGAACAGATACAGCTCATACTTTACCCAGGTTTCGCCTGATTTTGCGTCCGGAAAAACCTTTGGCGTGGAGCGCCGATGACGCTCCACGCCAAAGCCAAACATCAGCGCACGAGGATCTTGTCTCCCCGACCCATTGAGGGATCAGCCTTATTGCTGATCATGAGGATCGCGATGCCGCCAGTAAGCGCGGCGCGCATAGAGTGATCCACCAGCGCATACGCGCCTTCCTTCGGTGAAATGAGATCGAAGGTCGCCGCGTCACCCGGCGCCAAGGTATAATTCTGCATCCCAACCATCATATTCTTGGGATTGCCCGAGGGATACACCCTGTCCCAGATGCCAGCGATCGGATGAAATCCGGAAAATTCGTTGGGACCAGCATTAACCATATAGACGCGCACGCGCTCGCCCGGCTTGGCCTCGAGAGTTTGCGTCGCATGTTCATCATGCACCGGGTCATACTGGAACGGCACGGCGTTGAAGGCGTTACGCTTCCACTTGTTCGCCATCATGCTGTCGACATCTTCGGGATTCTCGAACATCTGATGCTCGATCAGGACATATTCACGGTCAGCTTTGGGCATCGCATTAGGGTCTTTCGGATCGATGATGACCACTCCGAACATGCCCCGGGCGATGTGCTGAATCATCGGATCAGATCCGCAATGATAGAAGAACACGCCTGGATGTTCCGGAACGTACGAAAAGGTCTTGGTCTCGCCGGGTTTGATCGATGCAAAATCCGTCAGAACATCCGAGCGCGCGGAGTGCATGTCGATCGAATGCGATTTCTTGTTCGCGGCATCGTTTTTCAAAGTGAACTCGATGGTGTCGCCTTCTGTGGCCCGGATCACCGGACCGGGAACCTGACCGTTGAAGGTCCAGGCGGCTACGGTGTTGCCCTGGTTATCAAGCGGGACCGTCGTTTCCTTGGCTACCAATTCGATCTTGACGGTCTTGGCCTGCGCCGTGGCGATCGCGGCGCCGAAAAGAACCATGACTGCTGCCATGCTCCCCACGATGGCGCTGTTCTTCAAATGTGCGGTGGTCATTGAAATCGGTCTCCCCTTCATGATTTGGTATGGCTTTCTTGTTGAATCTATTTGCCGCATTTGCAGACCTGCCGCAGATACTTGACCAAGCCTGTGATCTGCTCTTCGGACAGGACGTGACCCCAGGTTGGCATCAGCACCGACTTGTTGACGGCAAGCCCGCCTTCTTTGATGGCTTTGAACAGTTCATCATCTGGTGTGTCGCCCATACTTTTTGCGTCGGTGTGATCCCGCGGCTTCACGGAAAGAGCGGGCACGTTGATCCCCGTCCCGTTGCGCTGGAGGCCGTGACATTGCACGCAATAGATCCCATAAATCTGCTCGATCGACTGATCGGCATGGCTTGTCGATGACACGAGCAGCAGGACCAGACCGGCAAAAGCCGCCAACGTTTGTGTTTTCATCACTTGTCTCCTTGGCTCAATTGAACCAGAAACGCGGTCAGTCGCTGGATATCCTGATCCTTCAGATTCGACGTCGGCATCCAGATATGCGGATCGAAACGCTGCGGATCTGCGGTATAGGCGGCAATGAAATCCGCTTGCAGTCGTGCGCCGGCATCGGTCAATCGCGGCCCCGAGAGGCCCCCTTCTCCTTTTTCGCCCTGGTGGCAGGCGACGCAGCCGCGAAACTTGACGAACGCAAGCGCACCCATCCGTGCGCCTTTCATTTCACCCTTAAAAATGCCTGCCGGAACGAGATCTGCGGGAGCCTTCAAAGCCATCAGTGCTTCCGCGGCAGCCTCGGCATCGGCCTTCTTTAGCTTCGGGTGAGCAATGATCTTGGACGGATCGGGCACATCGTTCTTGTCGCCCTTCTTGACCATGTTGAAATACGGGTAACCGGCGGGACGTATCGGCTTGGGATCCTGCAACCAGGAAACCAGCCATTCTTTCTTGAACTTGCTACCCGCAAACCAAAGGTCGGGACCTTTGCGCGTCAGCAACCTGTCAAGCGAAGCATCGCTCGGTTTAACCAGCGCATGACAACCGGAACAGCTCTGATCAAGTTTGTCGGCGGCGCTTGCGCTGCTCAGTAATGCCGCGGTCAAGCCCGCGACGGCGAGCAAAAGCCCTTTCATGTCGACTCTCCTTTCGATTGAATTCAGGGCGCGGGATCGCCTTTGAAGGCAGGGCTCTCGTGCATATCGAGCGGCTTCTTCATCGATTCCTCGTAGTAAAAATCGGGCACGAACTCCTTGTTCTTCCATTTGTAGAAAGACTGATCCTTCAACGGGATTTCCTCATACTCGATAGTGGTCATCATGCCGCCCATCGGAGAACTGCCATTCGTGGTGTGCTTGTCGATGTGATCGTGCACCATCCAGATGCCGGGATTGTCGGCGCGCAGAATCAGGTCATAGCGCTCACCCGGACCGAACAGGATCGTGTCGGCGAGGTAGGGATTGGCGAGGGGCCGGCCATCTTTGGCGTAAACCTCGAAGAGATGACCGTGGATGTGAATGGAATGCAGTTCGTCGCCGGCGCCGATCAAGCGGATGCGAACGACATCACCCTCCTTGATCCGCAACGGTTGAGTGTCCGGGTAAGCCTTGCCGTTGATGGTGAAGAAATCCGGCACATCACCAGGAACGCCGCCATAGCCGGGCTTCTTCGCCCAGGCTGACGCCCAACTGGAAAACATCATGATGTAATCTTTGGTGACTTCTTTCTCGACCGGCGGCGGATCTTTCGGATCGATGATAAAAGGACCCCACATGCCGCGCATGGCAACGTGCTCGTTGACGTTGACGTGACAGTGGTACCACATGGTGCCGGACGGTTCGGCCTTGAAGCGATAGGTGAAGGTCTCGCCCGGAGGAATTGCCGGTTGCGTGACGTCGGGCACGCCGTCGTTCTTCCAGGTGCCGCGCTGATACAGGCCGTGCCAGTGAATCGTATGGGGCAACGTCGTCTGGTTTTCGATCTCGATCTCGACATCGTCGCCTTCCTTCACATGCAAAAGCGGCCCGGGGCTCTGGCCGTTGAACGAGAAGGCGTAGAAGGTCTGCTTGTCGACGAGCTTAAGGATCGTATCCTCGATGACCATCGAGAATTGCCTTGTCTCAGCAAGCGCGGTGCGCGGACTCACGATGCACAACGAGGCACTTGCAGCGAAAATGACTTTCACGAGATGCGCGCGCAGCGAACAGCGTTGCAGGATCATGGGAATAACATGCATTTCATATTGATGTTTTTCGATAAGCCACTACCAAGGCATAGGCGACGCGGAACGCTTATCCGTCAGGCGCCCGCTCATGCTGGAGCCGCCAATGCTGAACAGTGCTCATGATCATGACGCGCGAACCCCAACCTCGAACTGACTACAATCGATAATTGCCATCTTCAGCTCCATAAAGCAATATTTAAAATTCATCTTTTAACAGTTCGCCAAGGCTGGGAAAACACACGACGACGATCGCATCCGCGTTGTGTACATTTCACAAAATGCGCGACGACGCCGATTACACTGCACAACGACTACATCCCCGAGGTGCAAAGAGCTTGCAGCGTCAGTTGGCTGATGCCGACCTCTTCCGCCGCTCTCGGCATCACCGTCCATAGTCGATCATTCCAGGTCTGATCGTTTCCCACCGTCCGCATCAAGCCTACCCATTTGACCAATGCCGGCTTTGCCTTTCCGTTTTGCAGCAGCCACTGCCCGATATAGAATCGTGCGATCAGATCGTTTGGATCGCCTCTGAGCGCGAACTCAAATTCCGACTTGGCTCGATCTGAAATCATGCCACCATCCGCCAGCGCGAGCGCTTCCCCCAATGCAACATGAAGCACGCTGTTGTCAGGATCACTTTCGATCGCGCGCTCAAGCACCGGAATACTGAAACGAGGAAACCCTAGTTGCAGCAATGTACCACCCATGATCGCCCAGGGCTGGCTTGCGTGCTCCGCAGCCAGGAGCTTCGGCAAGTCGAGCAAGCCTTCAAGTGGTATCGGCAACGTCGTGGCCGCACTGTTCAGCGGAACGGTTATGTGGTGTGTGGTGAGAGGTGATTGATGCGTGAGCCAGACCGCGGCAGCTATACCAACCACAGCTCCCGCAGCCGAGGACGCAATGCACAGCTTTAACCAGCCTCTGGAGTAATGCGTTTGATTTGCAGGCGCTTTCCTCATGCCCCGGGCCGCGGATAGATCCAATCTTCTGACTCTCGTGCAATGTGGAATAAACATGCACATATAATGTATGTTTGTATAGTCCCAAAATTCATGTGCAACAGCGACAGACGGTAGCAGGCCGATGCACGGCGCTCGGCGGTGTCCGACTTTGCTTCAAATGAGGTGATATCGCTTCAACATTCAGGGCGCGGAGCTGAGCCGTCATGCGGCGGGCTGTTGTCGATATCCCAGGGCAATGATGGATCGCGCGCCGCTCAAGCAGCCGGTGGGGCCCCGAAATCTTTTGGGTTGAGAATGAGATCGGCGAGCGTATAGCGATCAAGCGTCGTGGTGAACGCTGTCAGCGCTTCCCTCAACGGTGCTCGCAACCGGCAGCTCGACGTGATTGGACAGCGGTTATTTGAGGAAAAGCATTCCACAAGCGCGAAATCCGGCTCGGTGGCGCATAAAACGTCGCCGAGCTTGATCCGGTTCGGCCGTTTGGCAAGCATAAGCCCGCCAGATCTGCCACGTACGGCTTTGAGATAGCCCGCGCGCGTGAGTTGATTTGCCACTTTCATGAGATGGGTGCGGGAGATTCCGTAAACGCTTGCGGTCTCTTCAATCGTGACCAGCCGATCACCATGGGTGGCCGCATACATCAGCAGTCGAAGAGTGTAGTCGAAAAAGCTTGTCAATCTCATCGGGGTCTCGCCGGCGGCACATCGCGTGATTCAGCGAAAAAAGATGAACCTGTCCGACGCCTTTCGCAAGTGTCGATACGTTGCATGAGAGCGGCAGGACGGAGCCTCTCGCCAGCCTTGGAGCCCCGCGACTCGACGCCAGCTTGCCTTCCCACCTGCAAATCGACCATATCTTGTCCACGGCCGACATCACTGTCTGGAGTTCTCGTCCCGAAAAGGTCACGAATGACGATGCCATATGAAACGATCCTCATCGTCGTTCTCGTGCTCCCTTTCGCCGGGAGCTGTCTTGCAGCGTTCCTTCAGAGCAACGCGCGCAACGCCGAAGCGTGGCTGGCCGGTGCGATTTCGCTGATCTGTCTGATGCTTCTGGTCGTGAGCTACCCCCATATCGTCAACGGAGGAGTCATCCGACATACCGTTGAATGGGTGCCCGAACTCGGTCTCAATTTCTATCTGAGGATGGACGGTTTCGCCTGGGTGCTCGCCGCACTGATCGCCAGCATCGGGTTCCTGGTGGTCCTTTACGCCCGCTACTACTTGTCCCCCCAAGATCCCGTGCCGCGTTTTTTCTCGTTCCTACTCGCCTTCATGGGAGCGATGCTCGGCATCGTCCTCTCTGGCAACCTGATCCAACTGGTTTTCTTCTGGGAGCTGACCAGCCTCTTTTCCTTTCTGCTGATCGGCTATTGGTACCAGACAGCGCAGGCGCGGGATGGCGCGCGCATGGCTCTGATTGTAACGTCGGCCGGCGGATTTTGCCTGTTCGCCGGTATATTGATCCTCGGACATATCGTCGGCAGTTACGATCTCGATCGCGTTCTCGCGTCGGGCGACAAGATCCGCGCGCATTCATTTTACATCCCGGCGCTCGTCCTCATCCTTCTCGGAGCCTTGACGAAAAGCGCACAGTTCCCGTTCCATTTCTGGCTGCCACAGGCGATGGCGGCACCGACGCCCGTTTCAGCCTATCTTCACTCCGCCACGATGGTCAAAGGTGGAGTATTTCTTCTGGTGCGGCTCTGGCCTGCGCTGGGCGGAACGAACGAGTGGCTGTGGCTCGTGGGTTCGGCGGGACTTATCAGTTTCATACTTGGAGCGTTCATTGCTCTTTTCCAGCAGGATATGAAAGGGCTACTCGCCTACTCGACCATCAGTCACCTCGGGCTCATCACTCTTCTCATCGGTCTCGACTCACCGCTCGCACAGGTCGCCGCCATCTTTCACCTCATGAACCATGCGACGTTCAAGGCGTCGTTATTCATGGCGGCCGGGATCATCGACCACGAAACCGGCACCCGCGACCTGCGCCGCCTGAGCGGCCTGCGGCGCTTCATGCCGATCACGGCAACGCTCGCGATGGTCGCTGCCGCCGCCATGGCTGGCGTCCCGTTGCTGAACGGCTTCTTGTCCAAGGAGATGTTTTTCGCCCAGACAATCGAGACTCACGACAACTCGTTGCTGGATCAGGCATTGCCCTACATCGTCACCATGGCAAGCATGTTCACGGTCGCTTACTCGCTGCGATTTATAGCCGAAGTATTTTTCGGTCCCCCACCGCGAGAGTTGTCACGCACACCGCATGAACCGCCGTTCCTGATGCGCTTTCCCGTCGGGCTCCTCGTTCTTGCCTGTCTCCTCGTTGGCATTGTGCCCGGCCTTACAATCGGCCCCCTGCTCCGAACCGCGCTCCACGCTGTCCTCGGCGACGCCATTCCCACTTACAGCCTTGCAATCTGGCACGGCTTAACTCCCGAGTTCCTGATGAGCCTGGTCGCGATTTCCGGCGGCGTGGCCATCTATTTGACGTTCAGGTCATATCTGCTCGTTGCTGAAGGACCGCCACTGCTGCGGTATATCCAAGGTCAGCGCATTTTCGACCGAGTGCTCGTCGCCGTCTCGTGGCAGTTCGCAAGACGGTTAGAGGAGTTGCTTGGCACGCGCCGCTTGCAGCCACAGTTGCAGCTGCTGTTCTGCGCGGCTTTGCTGGTCGGCCTGGCGCCGATGTTCGCTCACGGCATCGAGTTTGGGGGAGAGGCGCGAACGTCTTTCGATGTCGCATTCGCGCTGATCTGGGCTATCGGATGCGCCTGCGCGCTGGCCGCGGCTTACCAGGGCAAATTCCATCGCTTTGCGGCTCTCATTTTCGTGGGCGGCGCGGGCCTGGTGACGTGTGTCAGCTTCGTTTGGCTAGCCGCGCCTGATCTCGCACTGACCCAGCTGGTGGTCGAGACCGTCACCACTGTATTGCTCCTTCTCGGGCTGCGTTGGCTGCCGAAACGCATCGAGAAATTTCCCGCGGCCGACCCGCCGGAACGCGATTCCAGTTGGCGCCGCTTCCGGGATATCGGCATCGCGACCGCGTTTGGAGCCGGTTTGGGGGCACTGGCCTACGCGGTCATGACACGAGCGGAGCCTGACAGCATCGCGCGATTCTTTGTCGAGAACGCATACGCGCTAGGCGGCGGGACCAACATTGTAAATGTCATTCTTGTAGACTTTCGTGCGTTCGACACCTTCGGCGAGATCACCGTGCTCGGCATCGTCGCACTGACCGTCTATGCATTGCTGCGGCGATTTCGGCCTGCTGCCGAAAGCATTTCCGTGCCGGAGCAACAGCACAGTCAAGATCTCTACGATGAGGCTCAACCCACTCGAGAGAAGGGTGACACGCTCAGGAGCGCGATGACCATTCCTCGGCTCATGATGGCCCTGCTTTTCCCGGTGATTTGCACGACCGCGATTTTCCTCCTTCTGCGAGGACATGACCTGCCAGGAGGCGGATTTGTCGCGGGCATCACGATGGCCGTGGCATTCATCCTCCAGTACGTCGCTCGCGGAACCACCTGGACGGAGGAACACCTGCGCATTCTGCCTGTGCACTGGATGGGCGCGGGCCTACTCATAACGGCCTGCGTGGGGGCGGCCGCCTGGTTGTTCGAACGGCCTTTCCTGAGTTCGTCGTTCTCATACCTCGAAGTTCCCTGGATCGGCTCGATTCCTCTGGCGAGCGCACTGCTGTTCGACATCGGCGTATTTGCATTGGTCGTCGGCGCCACTGTCCTGATGTTGATCGCGATCGCGCATCAGACCGTGCGCAGTCATCGGACGCCTTCCAGCCGTGCATCCGCCGCCTCTCCAACGGCTGAGGTGGGGTAGTGGAGATCGTACTCGCGATTGGCATCGGCGTGCTTGCGGGGTCGGGCGTGTGGTTGTTGCTTCGGCCGCGCACGTTTCAGGTGATCATCGGCCTGTCATTGCTCTCTTATGCGGTCAATCTTTTCATTATCGCGATGGGGCGGCTTAAAATCGGCGCCGCTCCGATCCTGGGGACGCACGCGTCTGATGACATCGCCAGCCTTCCGGATCCGTTACCACAAGCCCTCGTTCTCACGGCCATCGTCATCAGCTTCGCGACCACTGCGCTATTTCTGGTCGTACTGCTCGCATCCCGCGGCCTGACGGGAACTGACCACGTCGACGGACGGGAGCCGTAGTCGTGAACCATCTGATGATCGCACCGATCGTGCTGCCGTTGTTCGCCGCCGCGATCATGCTGGCTCTCGGAGGAGAGCAGCGCCGCAACGTCAGCGCCGCACTTAGTATCGTGACGACGTTCGCGCTGGTGGCGATTTCCATCATACTCCTGCGCGCCGCCGATGTTGCCCCGACGGGCGTCGCGGGCGTCTATCGCCTGGGCGACTGGCCAGCTCCCTTCGCCATCGTACTCGTTGTGGATCGGCTGGCCACGCTCATGCTGCTGCTAACCAGTCTCCTCGCAGCGGCGGCGGCTGTATTCTCTCTGGCGCGCTGGCATCGCGCGGGGGTGCTGTTCCATCCCTTGTTTCAGCTCCTGCTGATGGGAATCAACGGTGCTTTCCTCACTGGCGATCTCTTCAACCTGTTCGTTTTCGTCGAGGTTCTGCTTGCAGCTTCCTACGGTCTGGCGCTGCACGGCTCGGGGACGGCCAGGGTCAAGGCCGGGTTACATTATATCGTTGTCAACCTCGCGGCGTCGCTGCTGTTTCTGATCGGCGTCAGCCTGATCTACGGCGTGACCGGCACGCTCAACATGGCGGATCTGGCCACCCGCATTCCGGCGGTCAGCGCGGCGGACCGCGGACTGCTGGAGGCAGGAGCGGGCATCCTTGGCATTGCGTTTCTCGTCAAGGCCGGAATGTGGCCGCTGTGCTTTTGGCTCCCAAGCACCTATGCGGCCGCGCCGCCACCGGTGGCTGCGATTTTCGCCGTCCTGACGAAGGTCGGCGCCTACGTCGTGCTGCGGCTATCGCTGTTGTTGTTCGGTGATGATGCGGGAGCGTCGGCGCAATTTGGCGATCATTTGCTGCTGATGGGAGGCATGGCAACCGTAGCGTTCGGTGCGATCGGGAGCCTCGCGTCGCAGGACATGGCGCGACTCGCCGCCTTCTCGGTGCTGGTATCGTCGGGCACAATACTGGCCGCCATCGGTTTGGGACAAGTGGGCGTGACCGGCGCCGCCCTGTTCTACCTCATCAGCTCGACACTCGGGCTGGGTGCTTTTTTTCTCCTGATCGAACTGGTCGAGCGTGGCCGCGAACCGGGTGCTGACGTACTTGCGGTCACCCGGGAACTCTATGGCGATGAGGATGATTCCGAGATTTTGCCGGAAACCGGAATTGCGATCCCGGCGACGATCGGTATCCTTGGTGTGGCTTTCATCGGCTGCGCCGTCGTCATTTCGGGCTTGCCGCCCCTCTCCGGCTTCGTCGCTAAATTCGCGATCCTGACGGCCACCCTCCACTCTCCGATCGGCGCCCTCTCCCCCGCCACATGGATTTTTCTTTTCCTGTTGATCGTTTCAGGACTTGCGGCGCTGATCGCCATGACGCGCGCCGGTATCCGTTCGTTCTGGGTTTCGCCGGAACGCACCATACCACGCGTCCGCCTTATCGAGATGGCGCCTGTTGCGGCCCTCTTGCTGCTTTGCGCAGTTCAGACGGTTAAGGCGGGTCCGGTTATGCGATTCATGCAGGCGACGGCGCAATCGCTGCATGCTCCTCACCACTATGTCCGGGGAGTTCTGGATTCTCCGATCAAGCCCGACGACTCAAGGGGGCCGACATGACCCGCCTGCTGCCGTTTCCCATAGTTAGCGCCAGTCTCCTTGCTTTCTGGCTGCTGCTCAATCAGACGCTTTCGCCGGGGCACATTCTTTTAGGCAGCGCCGTGGCCCTTATCGGCGGATGGGGGCTCGCAGCATTGCAGCCGCCGAAAGCGTATCCACGGCGACCGGATCGAATCCTCCTTCTCGCTGCTCTCGTCTTCGTCGACATCGTGAAATCCAATATCGCCGTCGCCCGCATCATCCTCAGGACGAAACGAAAAGAAAGGACTGCGGGCTTTGTGGAAATCCCGCTTGACCTTCGCGACCCTTATGGGCTGGCGGCGCTCGCTTGCATCATCACATCGACGCCGGGGACTCTATGGGTGGACTTCAACGAAGCCAGCGGCATCTTGACCATCCATGTCCTTGATCTGGTCGATGAATCCGAATGGGTCGGCCTTATCAAGGAACGTTACGAGCGGCGGCTGATGGAGATCTTCACATGAGCATGATGCTCGCCTGGTCGATCACCACGGCACAGATCCTGCTCGGCTGCGCGATGGCATGCGCCGCCTTCCGCATCCTCCGGGGACCGAGAGCACAGGATCGCGTCGTCGGCTTCGACAGCCTGTATGTGAATGCGATGTTGCTGCTTCTCACCTTGGGCATAAGAACAGGCAGCACGCTTTACTTCGAAGCAGCCTTGATCATCGCTCTGCTTGGTTTCGTGAGCACTGTGGTCCTTGCCAAATTCCTGCTTCGCGGGGAGGTCATCGAGTGAGTGCAGCAGGCGAACTTTCTGCGCTGCCAGCCGTCCTGACGTCGGTTTTCCTGGTCAGCGGAGCTGCGGTCACGTTGGTCGGCTCGCTCGGCCTGCTACGCCTCCGGACCTTTTACGAACGGGTCCACGCGCCCACCCTGGGAACCACTTTGGGAACAGCCTTCATCGCCATCGCGTCGATGATCTACTTCTCCGCGCTAGGAACGGGTCCGGTCCTGCACGAGCTCCTTATCATTGTTCTCGTCATCACAACCACCCCGATCGGCCTGATGATTCTGGTCAATGCTGCACTTTTTCGGGATAAATTCGAAAACGACGGAGCGCTTCAGCGACATGCAAAAGACGGCATCGCTGATCCGTTGTTGGACAAGGGAGCGCCGCAAGAGCCCCGCGCGGAGTGATCATATAAAAGATGCAGGGCATCCCGCGTCGGCAGCCTAGGAGATTTCGGTCGAAAGTTCCCGGTCGGACCGGTGCTCAAGGTCTCCGTTCACCTGCTTGACGTAAAGACCACGGTGCAACACCTGAACTTTCCGGTGATCCGAGACGGGGATATTCGTAATCAGACCTGAGTGCAGCGCTCGCCTCCATGCCTCAAGCTCGGTGGGCGCGGCTGCACCGATGCGTTGATCCTGATAGAATAAAGCGTATGCCATTGTTCTTTCCCTCTCTCCTGCGAACTAACAACGTTGAGGAAGGAAAATCGTCTCCTCGGACCATCGCCGCCTCATTCACTTTCAGATGAAGGGTCTACCCCCACCGTCACGGCGGTGCCGGACGTATAGCTCGAGAGCAGATCAGCCAGCATGACATAGGCAGTTGCCAGTTCGGCGGGCTGCCCGGGGCGCTTCATCGGAACCTGCTTGCCAAAGTCGGTCACGATCTCCTCCGGCGTGGCCGAGGGAATCAAGGGGACACCTTCGATCAATAACCTGTCATTTCGAGATACCCGACACCATGGTGGGTGCCCGTGAAACTCACCGGGCCTTCCCAGTAGGAAAAACGCGTTCCCATCCAGCTCTTCGGATTCAGCGGGACCGTTTCGATCGTCAGCGCCCGATCGCGAACGACGATACGCCAGCTTGTCGGCACTATGCGATCCGCGACTTCTGTTGTGACTGTCGGGATCATATCAATGGACCTGGAAGCGAGCGCTACCGACCGTCCATCCAGTCCGATCCAGTTACCCGTAAGGTAGGGCTGACCTTGGGCTTGTCGCAGGCGATACAGCATCAGTTTTTCGCCGGTCTCAAGGTGCAACGAGAACCAATCCCATCCTGTCTGATCCGAGGCCAGCGGCTGACTGCTCCATTCGCGGTCCATCCAGGCCTGTCCGGTAACATTGACGGGCTTGCCGTCGATCGTAACGGTCCCGGCCGCCGTGAAATGCGGCTGGCTGTAATAGTAGGACGCCTGCCCGCGTTCGGATTTCACGCTGTAGCCGGCCTCTCCCTGGAGCACGAGAGCTCTGTCTGCCTCAAGCCTCAGCGTATAACTGAACTCTGCACTCGATGCGTTGACCTCAAGCGGCGCGACGTTCATCGCCGACATACGATCGATCCCGCGCATTTGCCATGAATCGATCCAGCCGTGAAAGGGAGCCGCTTCCACGCCGGCCTGGCCCACGCCGCCGCGTGCAAACGCTTCGCTATAGCGATGCGTATCGGCGCGGGTTACGGCGGCATGGCCCATCCAGACTTGCTGGTTCGCCCAACCTTCGCGTTGCGGTCCTGGCTGAATCGCCTGGCGAAACAACGTCCACTGCACGCCGAGCGCATGGCCGGCGCTGTCTTTGAGATTGGCGGTGAGATACCACCATTCGATGCGGTAATCCGGATGCGGACCGTGATCATGTGGAAATTCGAAACTCTTGCCGGGTACCACCGAAGCGAATCCGGAAGCATCACCCCCAAGTCCAGCGAAGTTCTGAGCCAGCGAGGTTCTTCGCCCGAAGCCGAGAACGGCAAGCGCCGTTGCGAACGCGCGGCGCGAGATTTTTGCACTAGCGCTCATTGGCAAAGATCTTGATCAGAACCGCCGGAGGCATGCGCATCAGCCGGATGACCGGAATCAGCGTCGCCAGCAGTGACGCAAGCATCGCCACACCGAGAAGTTCGGCGAGATGCAGCGGAAAGACATGGAACGGCAGGCGCCAGCCAAATGCTCTGACGTTGACCACCGCGATCAGGCACCACGCCACCAGCAAGCCGAGCGGCAGCGCCAGCATCGCGGTGATGAACGCAATGGACATCGTCTTGAGAAGCTCAATGCCGGCCAGCTGCCGCCTTGTCACCCCAAGCGCCCACAACGGCGCCAGTTGTGGAAGACGGGAACTGCTGAGGGTCAGCAGGCTAGTGAGCAACGCAACTCCGGCGACACCGAGCGTAAACGTGTTCAGTGCGGCGGTCACCGCGAAGGTGCGGTTGAAAATCCCCGTCGATTCCATCTTCAGCGTCGATTGATCGGAGAGGCGGCTTTCGTCAAGATGAAATGCCTTGCGCATGTCATCAATCAGCGGCCCGATCTTGCCGGGGGTCACGCGCAAGCCGAACCGGGTCCGCGGCAGATCTGGAAATCGGCCTGTGAAGGCGTCGATATTGACGGCGATCTGCCCTTTAGCATTACCGTAATCAGCGTAGATGGCTGCGATACGCAGGGACCAGATGCCGGTGGGCGTACTGACGCCGAGCAGGCCACCAAGCCGTAGTTTCAGCCTCCGTGCCAACTGCTCACTCACGAGGGCGCCCTCGCCTGACTTGACGTCATCCCACGCATTCGACCGCGACTCCAACAATGGCCAACGGTCGCGATAGGTAGCGTGATCGGCGAGGCCAAGAACCTCCACCGGCCAGCCCCCGATCTTGATCTCGGCGCGGCCGCTCGGCAGGATGGCAGTGACCTCCGGCCGCGAGCGCAGCCTTACTTCGATATCGCGAGCTTGGGCATCACTGAAGGCGTTCACATAGACGTCCGCAGCCAGCCGGCCGTCCAGCCATGCGGCGAAGGTTTTGCTGAAACTCTCCACCATGGTTCCGACGCCGACGTTAACCGCGAGCGCGAGCAACAAGGCCATCAGTGCCAGCGACAGTCCGGGAAGTTGTTGGCGGCTGTCCGCCCAGAACCACATCGCAAGCGGCTGCCGCGAGCTTCGCTCGCCGATGCGCAGCACGACTTCGAGCAGCACAGGGAGCGCAAGCGCCGCGCCCAGCAGCAGCGCCGCCAGTACCGCGAATCCTGAGATCAGCGAGCCGCCGACTAACAGAACGGTGATTGCCGCGACAAGCATCGCGACGGCCATGACGCCTTGATAGCCCAGCCATCGCCGCTGTGATTGCTGCCATGCATAAGGTTGCGCCATCGCGAGAACCGAAAGACGGACGACTTTCAAGAGGCTTGTCGACGACGCAGCCAATGTACCGACGGCGCTCATTGCCAAGCCTGCGATCCACCATTCGGGTCTGAGAGCCAGCGCCCCGGAAACCCGCGCGCCATACAGTCCGTTCAAGCTCGCCGCGACATTGGGCAGTAACGCCGCGGCGATCAGATATCCGCAGACCAATCCGACCAGGCCGCCGGCGATGGCCAGGACCAGCAGCTCGATCAGCACCACACCGTTCAACTTCCGGGACGATACTCCGCAAGCGCGAAGGGTCCGGAGCATCGGCATACGCTGCTCGAAGGCCAAGCCGACTGCCGAATAGACGATAAAGAGTCCAACAAGAAACGATAGCAGCCCGAAGGCCGACAGGTTGAGATGAAAGCTGTCGGTCAGACGTTCAAGATCGGTTTCGGCGTCCGCCGCGACATACCTGAGCATGTCGCCAGTGACAGCCTCAAGCGGCGGCGGCTGGCTGCGCGTGTTGCCAATCAACAGACGCGAGAGCCGACCTTGCATGTGAAGAGTGCTTTGCGCAAATCCGATATCGACGATCACGACACCCGGTGCGAGCTGCGCGTGAACCTTGAGCGGCGGCAGTAGCGCCCCGTCATCCGTGACAAGGACCGTTCCTTCCGTCCCGGTCAGCGCGATCAATGTCTCCGGCGCGACCAAAGTCTCACCGGGAGGCCCGATGAACGATTTCAGATCCGCCGCGCCGATCGCCGGGATCGACCCTGCCTGCGCTGGAAACGTTACCGGCTCGATTCCCAACAGACGCAATGGCCTTCCCTGAATACGAATTCGTCCTTCGACGACGGGTGAGACTTGCCATCCCGCCCGCCGGAGATCGACGAAAAGCTGCTGAGAAAATGTGGAATCACGCTGCCCGACCAGCATCGCGGGTCGAGAACCGCCAAAGACCGCCGCGGCCCGATCGTAGCTGGTGCGAGCCTGCTGGTTCAATGCCTCTACGCCACTCCACAGTGCCGTCGCGGAGATCAGACCTACCATGAGTGTCGTCAGTTGCAGCGGATGCCGGCGCCAATGGCTAAGCAGAACCGCAAGGATCCAATACCCTTGCTTCACGAAATCAGTCCGGCGCTCAGTCGAACTGTCCGGTCCAGTTTCGCGGCAAGCCGTGTGCTGTGCGTCGCCATGAGAAAAGCGCATCCGGTCCGTTTGACGAGATCAAGCGCGATATCTGTGACATCGTCGGCCGTCGCCTCATCGAGGTTTCCGGTCGGTTCGTCAGCAAGAAGCAGAGGCGGCCTGACCGCAAGCGCGCGCCCGATTGCAACCCGCTGTTGTTGGCCGCCTGAGAGTTGTTCGGGGTATCGTTTCAGCAGATTGCCGAGGCCCAACCGATCGACAAGTTCGTTTTGCCATTGGCTGTCATGGCGACCGGCGAGACGCGACTGAAAAGCTAGGTTATCGGCGACGGTTAGAGAAGGGATCAGATTGAACTGCTGAAAAATCAAACCGAGCCGGTCCCGGCGGATTGCTGCACGGCCCTGATCCGCCAGTGCAGTCACCTCCGTGGCATCGAGCCGGATTGAGCCACCGTCCGCCTCATCGAGACCCGCAATCAGGTGCAGCAACGTGCTTTTGCCGCTTCCCGATTCCCCGGTCAGCGCAACGCTCTCACCGGCGCTAACATGCACGCAGACCCCGCGAAGAACGGCGATCTGTTCCTGCGCCGAACGATAGGTTTTGGTCAGGTTCTGGATATCCAGCATCGGTGCTCTTGGAATGTCCATCGCCATCTCGTCCGTCATGGACGAAAGGTCGACCATCGTGAATGTCACTCCCTTTCTAGTCACGTAGGTCTTGATGCTGCCGCTTCGTCCTAACCTAGTTGCATCCGCCGTCCCCTCTTCGGCGACCGGCTTCAAACGGTCCATGCGTTTGCATATCAAACCTACATCTTGACCGTCACCTTCCGGTTCTCGCCCAGGTTCGGTTTCTTGCCGGTCAACCTCGCCTTGGCGAACTCGAATACAGTCGCGACGCTGCTTGTCGGCCCGTCCCATAATTCCACAGTAGAAGGTTCAATCTGCAACAGGCATACGTTAGGATCGCTCGGTCCTCCCGGCCACCATAATTCATCTGTCTTTCGCCACGCCGCCTTCGTCAGGTCGGCATCGTGGATGATGCAGGCGCGCCCGGTGATTGACAGGTAGGCTTTATCACTCGAGTCGATAAACACGAGGCCGACGTCGGGCCGTGCCTCAATCTCTTCTTCCTTCGGGCTGTGGATATCGGTTACGAAGAAAATCAGGCCAGCGTCACGGTCAGGCCTTGCTTCGAGCGGTCGCGCGCGCAGTCCATCAGCAAACTGCGTCGTCAGCATGCAAACGACAACTTTTTCAATGATGTCCCAGATCCGTTCGATGTCGTTTTTCCTGCTCATGGAAACACCTCTTATAGCGACAAGCCCTCACGCGCTCGACGCTGCCGATTTTTGCCCGTCACGGCCATAGACAGCGGTGCTTTCCACTTTGTCGCTGTGCCGATAAGAGTTTCTCAATCTGCCATCGTGGCCTCTGAATTGAGAAGCTACGGAACATCAACGCCGCCACTAGCGCTCCGTTCCGGAAAGGCAAGGGAAACGCCAGCACATCGGACTGATCAAACGCGTCCTGACTTGCGCCAATGAGCATGACCTACAGTAAAGACGGCAGATCTATAGCCACGTCAATTTCTGTTGCTGGTGCTATCTATCGCCGCCGGATCAACCGCCCCGCGCTCCCCCTTCTGAACCGCCGAAACCAGCGCGTTGACGCTAACCAAAGCTGCAGCGACTAGAATTGCGGCCAATAGCACCTCAATTTTCATTTCGCTTTTCATATCACTCAACCTTTTGACCCAGATGCGGCCACTGCGCATTTGCTCCTTCTGATGTGCGCCGCCGTTGCAAGATTTTAAGGTCGGTTCCAAAAGAAAAAGTCGCCTGGGCACGAGATCTAGCGACCGGCTTCATTCGCCAGCTGCCGCCGACGTCGCCAGAACAGCTGATCGAACCAGCGGGACTGGATGCCATAGTAGAAATCTCGTTGCGACACGTACGTCTGCCAGAGTTGGCGCTGCTGTTGATCGTATCGATGGATGTAGCTATTGCGGCCGTCCAATCCCGCAGCACCCTGCGGAGCGTCCGTCAACGCGTAGTGAATCATATGCCCGGCATGGCTCGCCGTCCTGAGCGCCGTGTCGATACCTTGCGACGACAGCGGATCATAGGCTTGTGCCGCATCACCCACCGCCATCCAGGCGTCGCCGCAAAAGTTTCCCAGTCGTTGGCTATTGGCCGGCGCTCCCCGGATGATCCCGCAAGGGTGATACCCTCCGGCTTTGAGCAAAGGCGCAATATGCGTCGAACCGTCCAGCAGTTGATCGAAGCCTTGCCGCGACGCCGCCAGCCTCGCCGCCGGCAAATCCTTATCGGTGTGCAAAACCACCAGCCGCCGGGTTTGATTGTCTTCGAAGCCGGGCAAGCGGTTGCTGTACCACCAGCCGTATGGCGCGGCCTCAACACGGGTATAACGGTCATCATCACCGCCCGAGCAGGAAAACCATTGCGCATAGGCGAACAGCCGGTCTCTATGACTTAGTGTCGGGACACCAAGTATGCGGGCCACGACCGCTTGGCGACCCGAACAATCGACGAGATAACGGGCGCGATCCTGCCGAGTGCCGTTACGCGAGGTGAGCGTCAGTTGCCAATTGAAATTGCCGCCTTCAATCCGCGTGCAGGACTGGAAACAGACATCTTTGAGCAAGGTCGCACCCGCCGCGACCGCTTTCGTACGCAGCGCTTCATCGAACGCTAGCCGGTCGACGCAGAGGCCATGGCCGGCCGACGCGAAGAAAAAGTCCGCGATCTCGGCCTGTTCGGTTCCCCATAGCGAGATGTTGCCGGCAGTTCTGAAAAGACCAGGAAGTTGCTGCTCGGGACTTTCAATATCTCCCAGGAAGTGTCTGACCAGCCCCATCGACGTGGGCGGCAGGGACTCGCCAAGCTTGAAGCTGGGCGACGCGCGCTTCTCCACCAGCAGCACGCGCTGCCCGTACTTCGCGAGCGTGATGGCGGTTGCAGCCCCCGCGGGTCCGGAACCAACAATGACGACGTCCCATGTTGTCCCGGTCGGGTCGAGCAACGGCGCCGACGCCACTGATCATTTGCTCTTGGCGGGCGGCCGGTTCAGGGCCGGATCACGCTCTTGTTCGGCGAACACGATCTGACCGTTGGCTCTCAGGAAGCTGCCATCCTCATTCTTGACCGGCAGCACCATCCCCAATCTTGACCAGGCATAAGCCATCTGATGGTAACCATCGGCAGACGAGAGCGGTTCACCGTGCTCATCGTATCCGCGGAACCATTCCTTGTAGGTTCGGGTCTGGCTCTTCCTGTCGTATTCGAAAACGATATCCGGCCGCTGCGTCGGCCACCACAACACGTTGCACGACCAGAAGTCGCCTTGCCAGGGGCTCGACATGTAGGCGGAGAGCGATCCAGGCTCGATGCCCTTGTCGACGCGGAACGCCTCAGCAAAATTTTCCCGATACAGAATCAAATACGGGAATTCGATCCCCGGATGGAAACCGCCGCCGATCGTGGGTTCGAGCGCCGAGCTGTCGAGTGCATGTGGCTGCTCCGCCAGCGGCAAGGTCTCAAGCGCAACGGGTTTTGGTGGAGTGCCAACCTCGAAGTCTCCTTCAGCCCATTCTTTCAGGTGATTGAGTTGCCGATCGGTCAGGCTGAGAAACTGATCGGGCAGGCTCAGTCCCAATTGCTCATTCTGTAACGGCTTGCCTCCGGTGCCCCACAGCCTGGGCATCTTGAAGGGTCCTGCATCGCCCTTGAAGTCGTCGTTCTGCCAGCTGGTTGGACGCGCTGGCGGCGGCGGCATCAGGGAATCAACCAGCCGTCCGCGCTTGCCGGGCGCATGCCGCATCAATTCATAGATCATCTGCCGCGTCGGCTTGCTGTCCTCGCTCGGATCCGTGAAAGCAGTCATGTACTCGGCACTGAGCAGGCTGCCCGGCTGCCCCGGACCGTGAGCGGCGTCCTTGGTGTCAGGTGAAACGCCCCCTGCCGCCGCGTTCACCCAACTGTAGCTAACTGCCTTGGCGAAGATCGGGAAGACATCTCGGTAGAAGTTCGTCTTCTTCCATACGTGGGGGTAAGACTCAGGAAAAGCCTCGTAAACGCGATCCAGAATAGAGACCACATGATACATGTGAGGTGCAAACTTCGGTGGCGCGGTAACGATCCAGGCTCCTGCACGCGGATTCCGCGTTCCTTCGTCCGTCGCTGATTTCACGTTGTCGCGCGTGCTCAGTACAGTTCCGTCCTTCAGCGTGACGGTGACGTCGATTTCACCACAGCACGTGTCGTCCCACCAACCCGGAATGTTGAAGTAGGCGAACTGGTTCGTCAGCGGATTCTTACCGTCCTCCGGACCGTTCGGAGGGCTCATTGTTTCGCTTGGGTTCGACAATACGACCTTGGGCGTGGTGACACATTCGCCCTTCCCGGGTGCGGGAACGAACAGCAGCCGGTCCTTCGAATCCAACCGAAGCTGCCCGAGTTCGATATCCCTGGCGGCCTTGTAAGTGACATCAACTTCTTTCGAAGGATCCTTTGGGGTGAAACCCTCAAACCGCAATTCGCCCGGCAACGTCCCCTTCTCGATGTCCCTGAAAACATCACCTCTCATGATCACTGGTTCGGTCTGCCCCGAAGCGATCGTATGCACCCCCGGGTCGATGATCAGCTTGTCGCGTTCGATCGGCTTCATACCGGGCTGGATGGAAGGGTTTCGCAATTTGTCCGGATCAAACAGATACGCACCCTGAAATGCATAATTCGCCGCTTTCATGTTTCTGACATGAACCCGCCAGCGAACGGATTGTACGAGGTCGGAATGGGAGGTCAGTTCTGCGACGACCTTCTCGTTGGCGTCGTAAGCATAGATGCGGTATCGCTGCGCTTGGCGTTTCAGTCGCGCGTTACTATCGCGGTAGGTTCCACCGTTTGGTCCGGGACCATTGCTCCCGCCGGGATCGACGACAACGCCCGGCGTTTCTGGCCCGATGTAAAACTCGTCACTGGTGCCCAGACGAGCGATGCCGATACCGGGATGAATGCGAATGCTCTTGATCTTCTCGGCCAAAGCTCATTGTCTCCAGAAATCGCTATTGTCGGAAAGAGCACCGGAAACATCAATATCCAAGCATCCTCACCTAAAGGAGGATCAAATAATACTTTTGACGAAAGAAATTCGGGTTGCTTAGAGCGATGCCTTAACGATTTTCCAATCCAGCAGGTCTGCGGAGGCGACTGCATACCGGTTACCGAAATGCTCGATATTGGCGTAAGTCCGTCCGTTTGATTGCGAGTAATTCCGTACAGAGAAACCACCACCGAAGTTGGCCTTGATCGATTTTTCGACCTGCAAGCGGGATGCCGCAGCCGATGCGCGATTCGTGTTTTCACCGCTCGCGGCGCTGACGATCCCCGGCAGCAACAGGACAGAGACAGCTGCGCATCCTTTGACAAAGTCTCTACGCTTGATGTCCATGATCTGGACCCTGCTAAAGGATAATTCGAAATGAGTTGAACGACCTTAAGTGGTCGGTGGGTGTAAAGGCACGACAGAGACACAATACGACAGAGACATAGAGCGGGTTCAGCGTGGAGCGTGCGTGGACTAAAAATCACCCCAAAATATGATCGAGATGGCTGCCTTATGCAAGCTAGGTCGTTTCAAGGTATTCGTGTGATCTGCAAACGCACCGCAACCTTAGACAACTGGATCATTTGGGATTTGTACGAAATGATGTCGCTGAAGCACATAATCAGCGGCGGAATTCCGCTGAGGCGAAGCGCGCGCAATCTGTTCGCTGCTGAACAGCCTGTATCGAAGGTGGCCGTTGGCCGTAGAGCCGAACCTTAAAAGCGCCCGCGGATTTCCAGAGCGAGCGAGGACCCTCATACCGATCGTACCAAAATACCTGACCCGTCGGCATGCGGAGCAGCGGATGTGCCAAAAACCTTAGGAACAGACGATCTGCCTTAGCGTTCTATGCCATTCATCTCGCATCTGGAGATACCGATGGCCGACGCACAACGCAACGATCGCGGGTCCAGGTTGGGAAGCGGTCGCAAATCAACGATGGCTGAGCGCTTCCTCTCCTATGTCAAACGATTCTGTCCGTATTCAAGTTAAAGGCCCGGCGTGTCCAAAGGACAGAGCCGGGCCTCATCACATTTCATCCTTTCCGAACCTCACCTCAGTGAGCGGGCGCGGACTCCGCAATCGCGTGAATAGGTTTGACGTTCTTGAAACCCACGCGCGAGAAGGAGACATAGAACGCGGCGATATTCATGAGCGCCCAGATGAAGAAGCCCAAAGTGTAACCGCCCATGAGAAATTTGCTGCCGGCGAGGATCGCGGTCATGGTGAAACCGCATGCTGCGCCGGCAGCCTTGGCCAGTCCGCTAACCGCACCGACGTGCACGAAGTACATCGGGATCAGTTTGATGACTGCCGCCGCGGCTGCACCGGACAGTAACGCAAGCCCGTAAATAGCGAACAGCTCGATGGTCAGCGAGATCTGCAAGGCCAGGAGCACCGCCAGCGCGGACATCAATCCGAACATTATGCTCAAGATGCTGAGAACATCGTAACGGTCGGCGAGCCAGCCCCCCAATGGTCGAGTAATGGCAACGCAGACCACCAGAATCGGCGTATAGACCGCAACCGCAGTCGTTGGATCCACGCGCCAATGATCAACCAGATAAGTCGGCATCGTTGACGCGAAGAAAACCAACGTGCCAAACGCAACCCAATAAAGACCGGGAACGAGCCATACGACGATGCCCGAGCGGTAGACGGCGAAGATCTCGCTCATCGACGTATTCTTGAGCACCCGGTTCGGCGGATCAGACGTAAAGAACATGTAGACCGCCGCCATGAACAACGTGGGAATAGCGAATATCGGGAATATCATCCGCCATCCGTCCGGATCATTTTTGTCAAAAACGTTCGTGATCAAGAACGTGACGGCCATCATGCCGACTGTAATCCCGACATTGCCCATAGCAAAAAGGCCAAGGGCGGTCCCTTGTTTCGATTTAGGGTACCAGGACGACACATGGGCATTGCCGACCACGAAACTCGCGCCGCCAAGTCCGAGCATCGTTCCCAGAAACAGGAAGCCGTAATAGCTCTCGGCGAAGGTTCCCAAAATCAGGACCACGGAGAGAGCCACAAGCAAAAGCGTGAAAACCGTCCGGCCGCCGTACTTGTCAGCCCAGATGCCGAGCGGAATGCTGATAGCGGCCGCAAAAAGCGGCTCCATCGCAGCGAGGATCAGCACCTGGGTGCTTGTAAAATGATACCACTCGATCAGAAAGGGAGCGAGTGCGGAAAACATTCCCCAAATTGCGAAACCGAGGGAGAATGCCAAGGTTGAGATCCACAACACCCTTGGGTTACCTGACGGCTCTGCCGCCTGGTTAGCCCCGACATTTAAATTTTCCACGGTCGCTCCTCATCATAACTTCTGTATCGCCGGCGCGACGCCAACTTACCGGGCGACACCAAATGGGGACTCTTGGCGTCGTTATGTCAACTGCTTGACATAGTAACTCGCGGCAAGCTTCGCGTCTATCGATTTTCCGAAAAGGCCCGATCAAGGGTCACGCTGATCGCCTGATCACAATGGCGCATGACCGATCAGGCAGTTCGGTCAGACGCTCGCGCGACCGATGACGACAGAATCGATGGAATGGTCGCCGGGCCCTGCTCCCGCGAACGGCATCCGCTTCGCTTGAAAAACTGTAGCCCGCAGGGCGGAGACTCCTCAAATGCCTTTGGTCCCGGTCGAAAGCAGGCTCTCTGTCGAGCTACCCGGTTTTGTTTAGTCCTTCCGGAACACGCCGCTCGGGAACTTTTGGTGCGTTCGACGCTTCTGCTTTCTGTCCTGGGAGGATGCCTATGACCTTGGAAGAAAACGAAACCAGCAACTTGATCGGCAGCGACAAAGTCGAAGGGACGGCCGTCTTTGGCCCCGACAACGAAAAGATCGGTTCGATCGAGCGGGTTATGATCGAAAAGACAAGCGGCCGTGTTTCGTATGCCGTCCTGAGTTTTGGCGGATTCCTTGGAATCGGCGACGACCATTATCCTTTGCCTTGGCATACCCTGAAATATGACATTCTACTCGGCGGCTATCGGACCGGCGTAACCATCGAACAACTCCAAAGTGCCCCGAAATATCGGGTTGGGAGCGGCTGGGATGGGGCCGAGCCAGCGCGAACCAAGACGGTCGACGACTACTATGCCGCCAGTTTCTAGAAGGACATAGGAGCCCGCAGCCTCTGTCATCTGCCCGTCCCATCCACAACTTCAAGGGCGATATGAATGAACGAGTCTGAACAATTGCTTGGCCGTGCGGTTTTGCAGCTCTGGCCTGAACTTAAGCGGGATGTTCAGGAACAGATCTTCGAGGCCGCATCAGTTGATCCTGAAGTTCGGCGCCGCCTGGCCGTGCTGCTCCATGATCAACACCCCAGAACAGCGTTCCCGCCTCAACCCCGTTCGCTCGCCTAGGCGGACTGAGACCTGAATTGAAACTTGAGCCCATCCGCACGCGCATAGAGACGTTAGCTGCGAAAGCTTTTCGCGGCGGCTGCGTGTATGAGGAGACAATAGGAGCAGGAGCGATGATATGAAACACACGGCCGCTTTGCTTTCAATGGCGACCGGGGTTCCGCCCAATGTGTTTCATCAGTCGCAAATTCTCGACGCGGCGCGTTTCATCTTAGGCTCGCGATATCCGCAGTTCGAAACGTTATCCGCTCTTTTCGCCAACACAGGCATCCAGCACCGCTACGGCGTGAAGCCGATTGAATGGTATTGCGAGCCGCGGGGCTGGCCGGAGCGAACTCAAGCCTTTCTGGACGGCGCGGAAGCACTATTCGTCGACGTCGCGCAAAAGGCCATGGAGCGGGCCGATCTTGGCGCAACTGACATCGACACCGTCGTTACGGTGTGTTCGACCGGCATCGCCACCCCGACGCTTGAGGCCCGCGTCGCCGGCAGGCTTGGCTTCCGAACGGATGTGTCGCGCGTGCCGGTGTTTGGGCTCGGCTGCGCCGGCGGCGTCGCGGGATTATCCATTGCATCGCGATTGGCGCAAGCCCGGCCAGGCACCAACGTGCTCCTCGTGGTCCTCGAACTTTGCACGCTTGCCGTTCGCCACGACGAACTGACGAAGGCCAATATCGTTGCCGCCAGCCTGTTCGGCGATGGGGCTGCGGCCGTCGTGCTGCGCGCCGGAGATGGAGGTGCAACACGTATCGAGGCGACCGGCGAGTACCTCTGGCCGAACACGCTCGATATTATGGGATGGCGCGTAGACCCTGAAGGATTCGGCGTGATCTTCCAGCGGACAATTCCGGACTTTGTGCTCGCGCACATGAAGCCGGGTGTCACCGCAGTTCTGTCCGGGCTGGGTCTCTCGATCGGAGACATCGACCGCTTCATTTGCCATCCCGGTGGCGCAAAGGTCATCGTCGCGATCGAGCGCGCTTTCTCCCTCGATCAGGGAACTCTCGATCACGAACGAAGCGTCATCGCCGATTACGGCAACATGTCAGCGGCCACCGTCTTGTTTGTACTCGAACGCGCCCGCGCACAGGGCCTGCCCTCGCGGTCGCTTGTGACCTCGCTGGGCCCGGGCTTCACCGCTAGCTGCGTCACGCTGCGTCACGCCGCGTGACTCTCGCCGCTCTCATTCTCGCGCTGGTTACAGTGCAGCGGCTAGGCGAACTTATCCTGTCCCGTTACAATACCGCGAAACTATTGGCGCGGGGCGCGATCGAGATCGCGCCTGGTCATTATCCGCTGATCGTCGCGACCCATGCCGCCTGGCTGATCGCATTGTGGGCGTGGGGCCGCGATCAGGATGTCAACTTCGTCGCCCTTTCGGTTTTCATTCTGCTCCAGGTGTTTCGCTTGTGGGTACTCGTAACCCTCGGACCACGATGGACCACGCGCATCATCGTCTTACCTGATGCGCCGATGGTAACATCGGGACCTTACAGATACTTGTCGCATCCGAACTATGCGATCGTTGTCGCGGAAATCGCAGTGTTACCGCTCGCGCTTCATCTGTATCTGCTGGCGCTTGTCTTCACTGTCCTGAACGCGCTGGTGCTCAGTATCCGCATTCGCGCCGAAACCCGCGCGCTTGCAACGGTACGCGAACGGCGGCCATGATCTGAGCCTCTCCGCTTGTTTGTCCACCATTTTTGGAGGCTCCAATATGCTGGTGAATGGAAAATGGACATCGGACTGGCAACCGGTCCAGTCCAAGGATCGTCCCGAAGGGTCCGGACCTCAGTGACTTCGGCCTTTAATGTGCGAGACGTGGGTAAGAACGACATAACGGCCGTCGGACGTACGAGTGGTACTCGGCAAGCCAATTCGACGCCGGCCGGGACGTCAAATGGCGAACAGCCTCAGATCAGCGAAGCCACCGCCTCCAGCCCGATGATGCGCGCCAGCGCACGCACCTCCTGCTTCTGGTCCTCTCGCAGCCTGGTCAACAACGGCTGGGCCGCGACCTTGATCTGCTCGATCTCACCGGCTCCGAGCGAGGCGTTCTTGCCCGGCGCCGAACGCCGCTCATGGATTTTATAGGCGGCATCGCGCAATGCGCTTTCCACGGCTGGCCAGTAGGGCTCTTGCCCGGGCGTCAGTCGCAGCCTTCCTTTCAACGCAGCGATCTGCATATCGCTAAGCAGCGAATAATCCTTCTGAATGGACTGGTTTGCGAGTTTAGGTCGGGGACGTGGCAGCGGCGGGTCCTCGATCGGTGGCGTCGACGGCGCAATCTCGGTGTCGAGGGGAAGCTCGGTCGCAACCGCCGGCCGCAGCGATCCTGACAACGTCAGATCGGCGCCAGCGTCAGGCACAGCAGTCTGAACCGGAAGCCTGTCTGCCTTGCTCTCGCGATTGGCTGCCAGCTCCGTCGGTTCTGATTCCACGGACACTGGAGACGGCGTTGCAACAAACCGGACCATCAGAACGTTGCCGCGGCCGAATATCGCCGCCAGCGCCACCCCCGTGACAACGCAGCACGCAAGCGCCAGAATCGTCATCGTCCGCGTCAAAAAGGCCTCCAGTCCAGTTCACGAGCGGAGCCGATTGATCCTCACAACTCGATATGAATCAAGGCTTGCCTGGACAAGACCGGGCTGGGCGGCCGATATTCACATGCAATCCGAATCTCGGGACGCGGTGGCCCGCAGTCAGGCTGCCAGAATATAGGCGTCCTGGATGTCGGCGACGAGTTCGGATACTTCCCAGATTGCATTTGGCGGGATGGCGTTCATGCTGACCGTCCAGTTGGCGCCTCTACGGGTCTTCGGCGTGCTGACGATGTCGAACTGCACCTCGCGGCACAATGGATGCCTGCCGAACGCCGCGGTCACTCGCGCCTGTAATTCCTGGATGGTCGCCGGTGTTCTTACCGACGCAATGTCGTGTTCCATCGGCCTTATGCCCGCCCGAACGGTATCTGGCCTCTTTCGGCAGATACATACCGGTCTCGGACAAGGTGTCTGATAGTGGTTAATGAGGTCTTAACAACGGAACCGCCCCCCAAGGAGTCCTCTGGTTCCGCTCAGAGCGGACTTGGAACGAACCGCCCCTGGAACACTCCCCACGACGAGTTCACGAAGCTGGCGATCCCGTCCGGCACAATTACTTGGTCCGTTTGAGTTCCTCCAGCACCTCATCGATGGTCGCAAGATGCGTTTCCACGGCCTGGCGAACCAGCGTGTAGGGCTTGGGATCATCCGGGTCGTCCGCCCTTCGAACAACAAAGCCACGTTTGAAGGCCATCGCCCTCGCCTGCCTGAATTTTTCCAGGTCATCATTGACCGTCATCTTGTGGCCCTCCCTCCTCCGCCGTTAAAAAGCGATCTCGCCCGAACTGCGGCCTCCATCTATTCCAACTCTGCCCTGTTCATCAATGCAAACGCTTCGGGCGCATGCGCTGCCCTTTGGGTCGGGATGATGCTTCAGATCAAGCGGAATGCGATCACGAATCCCAGGACGATAACGGCAGCACCGATGGACACCCAAAGACCGAGCCGCTTTTCGATTTCGTGGCGAATGGCGTCGCCGAAGCGATCGAGCAGGATCGCGACGATGAAGAAGCGGCCCCCCCGGGCGATGATCGAGCACAGGATGAAGAGCCAGACATCGTATCCGGCGAAACCCGATGTGATGGTGACGAGCTTGTAGGGAATCGGCGTCAGGCCCTTGCCGATGATGATCCACGCGCCCCAATGCGCATACGACGCGCGAAACGCTTCGACCTTGTCGCCAAGTCCATACAGATGAATGAGCCATTGGCCGACCGAGTCGTAGAGTAATGCGCCGATCGCATAGCCTAGCACGCCGCCGGCAACCGAGGCGATCGTGCATACGGTCGCGAACAGCCAGGCCCGTTGTGGCCGCGCCAGCGCCATCGGCAGCAACATGACATCAGGCGGCACCGGAAAGAATGAGCTTTCAGCGAAAGCCACTGCGGCCAAAATCCAGAGCGCATAGGGCTTGTCAGCGGCGGCGATGCACCAGTTGTAGGTCCGTCTCAGCATGGCGCGATCAACCATCGCAGAGCCGATTTGTCCATGGCTGATGCGAAGATTCAGCGGTGCTTGCACAGCGAACTGGGGCCGACGGTCGACTCACCCATCGGTTCCCGACGGAGTGTAAAAGACAACCCGAATGCGCGACATATTGCAGCGGTCATCGCGCATTTAAATTGCCTCTGATAGACTGCAACCGAGTTACGGTCGCGCGTTGCGGCCCCACAATCAGTCCGCCGCAGCATCTTCCATGCAAATGCGCTCTATACGTCTCTGGTATGTCCTCCTTGTGCTCGTGAGCGCGGTCGGCGTTGCATACCTCGGCGTTGCGGGCGGCCGGGCCGACGCCGGCGCGCCAACCGAGATCAAATTCTCGCTCGACCGCCCGATCGATGCCGCCGTCGCTCCGGTCGTTCTGGCATCGACCAGGGGGCTATTCAGCGCGGAAGGCCTGAATGTCACGACGATGGCCGCCACCGACACGGCGGACGCCATTGCGCGCGTCGCGGTCGGCACGAGCGAACTGGCGCTCGCCGACCTCAACGCCCTGATCCGCTTTCGCGATCAGCCAGGCGTACGGCCAATCAAGGCGGTGTTCGTGCTGTTCGACAAAACGGCTTACGCCTTCATTGCGCGCAAGAGCCGGGGCATCACCACGCTTGCCGACATCGAGGGCAAAACGGTCGGCGTCACCGATGGCGATCTTTCCATCAGACTGTGGCCTGCACTCGCACGGCGCAACGGATTGAAACTCAAGGCCGTGAAGCTGCAGCAGATCGGCCCCGCCGTTCGTGAACCGATGCTGTCGGCGGGCCAGCTCGACGCCATATCCGGCCTGTCGTACCTGTCGGCGATCGACCTGCGCAATCGCGGTATTCCGGCCGACGATATCACCGTGCTGCGATTTTCCGACTACGGCTGCGCCTCCTATGGCAAGGCCCTGATCGTCAACCCGGAATTCGCAGCCGACAAGCCGGAAGCGGTGAAGGCATTTGTGCGCGCGGTGATCGCCGGTCTGCGACTTACCATCAGGGAGCCCGCGCAGGCTGTCGATGACGTGCTAGGTCAGATGGCTAGCGGATCACGGGCCGTCGAACTGCAACGCCTGCATGCGGTCCTGAGCGACAACATTCTGACTAGCGAGGTCAGACACAGAGGCATCGGCGGTATCGACCCGGTCCGGTTCGAGACGTTGCTCGACCAGATCGCCGAAAATTTCAAGTTCCGAAATCGTCCGGCGGCCACGGATATTTTTGACAGCAGTTTTTTACCACCCGCCAGCGACCGCAAGATCACGCAGGCCGAGTAGACGGCACGAGGAAACTGTATTCCGCTGCCGGCCCGGCTATAGCGTTTTCGAGCGAACCGGTATTCACGTCGCTCGAAACCGCTATAGTGTTGCGATCCGCAAGAGCCTCTTCCAATGTCAATGGTCCGCCTTTATACGCGCGTTCTTGAATTGCTTGGCAGAGAAGCGCGGCTTGGCTGGATTTTAGCCGGCGCCAATCTGCTGCTGGCCGGCGCGCAGTTCGCCGAGCCGGTGCTGTTCGGCCGCATCGTCGACGTACTCTCCGGCAATCCCGCCGCGGGTCCTTTCGGGACAACTTCGACCTCGCCGTGGCCGCTGCTGGCGGTTTGGGTGGCCTTCGGCCTCTTCACGATCCTGTGCGGCGTGATCGTGGCCTTGCAGGCCGACCGTCTTTCCCATCGCCAGCGCCAGGCCGTGCTGACGGGCTATTTCGAGCACATTATGCAGTTGCCGCTCACCTACCATGCCGGCACCCATTCGGGACGGCTGATGAAGGTAATGCTGCAAGGCACGGACGCCCTGTGGCGGCTGTGGCTCGGATTCTTCCGCGAGCATTTCGCGGCGATGATGTCGCTCGTGGTGCTGCTGCCGCTATCGCTCTATATCAACTGGCGGCTGGCGATCCTGTTGTTCGCGCTTTGCATCATATTCACGATGCTGACGACGCTGGTGGTTCGCAGAACCTTCGATATGCAGAACGAGGTGGAGGCGCATTTCAGCGACCTCTCTGCGCGCGCCTCCGACGCCCTCGGTAACGTCGCACTGGTGCAGAGCTTTGTGCGCGTCGATGCCGAGGTTCAGGGCCTGCGGTTCGTCGTCGACAAGCTGCTGGCGGCGCAGATGCCGGTGCTGTCGTGGTGGGCCGTCGTCACCGTGATGACGCGCGCCTCGACCACTATCACCATCCTGGCGATCTTCGCCGTCGGCATCGTGCTGAATCAGCGGGGGATGACATCGGTCGGCGAGATCGTGATGTTCGTGAGCTTCGCCACCATGCTGATCCAGAGGCTCGAGCAAGTGGTAGCCTTCATCAACAGCGTGTTCATGGAGGCGCCGCGGCTCAAGGAGTTCTTCAACGTGCTCGACGCCGTTCCGGCGGTGCGCGACCGTCGCGACGCCGTCGACGCCGGGCGATTGCAGGGACTCATCGAATTCCATGACGTGTCGTTCTCCTATGACGGCAAGCGGCCCGCGGTGGAGGATCTGTCGTTCGTCGCGTTGCCGGGCGAGACCATCGCATTGGTCGGCCCGACCGGCGCCGGCAAGTCCACCGCCGCCGCGCTGCTGCATCGCGCGTTCGATCCGCAGTCCGGCAGCATCAAGATCGATGGCATGGACATCCGTGACCTGACGCTGACCTCGTTGCGGCGAAACATCGGCGTGGTGTTTCAGGAGGCACTGCTGTTCGACCGCTCGATCGCGGAGAACCTGCGCGTCGGCAAGCCTGACGCCACCGAGAAGGAGATGCGGTTCGCCGCCGAGCGGGCCCAGGCGCTCGACTTCATCGAACGCGGCGAGAAAAAATTCGACACCCATGCCGGCGAGCGCGGGCGAATGCTGTCCGGCGGCGAGCGGCAGCGGCTATCGATTGCCCGCGCGTTGCTGAAGGACCCGCCGATCTTGATCCTCGACGAGGCAACCAGTGCGCTCGACGCAGTGACCGAGGCCAAGGTCAATGCCGCGCTCGACGAGGTGATGAAGGGACGCACGACATTCGTCATCGCGCACCGGCTGTCCACCATCCGCAACGCCACGCGTATTCTGGTTTTCGAGAACGGGCGTGTGATCGAAAACGGAACCTTTGACGAACTGGTGGCGAACGGCGGCCACTTCGCTCAACTTGCGAAAGCGCAATTCATGACGCAAGAGAGTACCCCAGCAGGCTAGCCATCGTCGCGAACCAGCCCAACCGTCGAAATTCGGCCCCTTTCGTTGGGGAATTAGGCTGTGAGCCATCTGTTCTGGCTTGCCAGGCCGGTATAGATTGGAGCCGCCGCGTCGACGGCGCCTGGACACGCTTGAAACCTAGCGCGTATTCCGCAAAAGTGGATACCGGTTTTGCGATCAGAATACGCGCAGTTACTCATTGAGAGCATTTCTTACGGTTAAGTCGGACTCCCCTTAGCCGGAAAATACTCGAGAAGCAGGCCTCCTTGCCAAAGTGAGGTCTCAAAGGACCGGAACAACCGTGCATTCTTGCTTCGTCCTGTTTCGCAAATGGCTGCCGATCTGGATGGTCCTTGCTGCCGGATTGCTGGTTGCGGTCGCGCCACTGCGCGCAGCTCATGCCACCGAAGCGCATCTGCTGATCGAGGCGGACACCGGAAAGGTGCTGGAAGCCGAGAATGCCACCTTTCCCTGGTATCCGGCCTCAGTCACCAAGCTCATGACCGCTTACGTCACGTTGATGGCGGTCAAGCACGGACGCATCACGCTCGACACGCTGTTTACGGTATCGCCGACCGCCACCGCACAATCGCCTTCGAAGATGGGCTTTCGGCCGGGTACGCAGGTGACCGTCGACAACGCGTTGAAGATGATGCTGGTGAAGTCGGCCAACGACATGGCCGTGGTGCTTGCGGAAGGCGTCGGCGGCTCGATCGACGGTTTCTCGGCCGAAATGAACGCGGCCGCGCAGCGGCTTGGCATGACGCAGACGAGCTATGTCAACCCGAACGGCTTGCCTGCCGACGGCCAGATTTCCTCGGCGCGCGACATGGCTATTCTCGCGCGCGCCATCATTCACGATTTGCCTGAATACGAATATTTCGTGCACATCCCCTCGATACGCTACGGCCGCAGGGTGACGCACAATTTCAACAAGCTGATCGGGCGCTTTCCGGGCGCCGATGGCTTTAAAACCGGGTTCATATGCGCCTCCGGATATAATCTCGTTGCATCCGCTACACAGAACGGCAAACGCCTGATCGCGGTGGTGCTCGGCGCATCGTCGGGCACGATGCGCGCTGTGCGCGCCGCGCAAATGCTGGAGCGCGGCTTCGCCAACAATACGATGTCGTGGCTGCGTCCGGCGCTCGGCACTGTTGACGGGCTGGCGCCGATCGCGGCCGCGCCTCCCAATCTGCGCGATGAAATGTGCGGATCGAAACGCGCGCATCCTGCTAGCGATGAAGATAACGATGTTGTCGCCAACACGTCGACGACAAGCGCCGCCGTGATGTCGTTCTTCGCGACTGGCACGCAACCGCCAGCGCTGCGACCGGTGGACATGATGGCGGCAGCTCCGGCGCCCTCGGATCCAATCGTTGTCTATACCGGGCCGACGCGAACCGGTGCTGCCATCGCCGCAGCAGCAGAAGCCGATGCCGCACGCGATGCTCCGCCAAAAGCCGGTAAACGCAGCAAGACTGCCCACAGCAAACGCGACGACAATGCCGCGCCGGAAGCCAAAGCTAATGAAAAATCGAAGAACCAGGTCTCGGTAACGATCAACCCCAATTCCACAAAACCTCCAGCCCATACGAAGCCGGCCGCCAGCAAAAAGCCTGATGCGAAGCGTACCGGTGCCCGGCCAGCTTCCGCCAAGCCGAAAACAGCCGAAGGCAAGTCCAAGCCGTAAACCGCCGCCAGGCGCTGGCCACCAAACCATCGCGGGCCAACCACGCCAAGACAAGCCCTCGAGCCTGCTACGGCGGCACCCATGCGTCGTTACCGCGCAACTGCTTGCCTTGGACAGCCGCCTTGCCCGATATTCCCTGACCACGACATCTTTCTCTCCCTTTGAACAAGGATCACCGGGGCGTCACATGGATCGCATCTGGCTTGGGCAATATCCCGCAGGCGTGCCCGCTGACATCGACGCGTCGCAGTACGCTTCGTTGATCACGTTGCTGGAGGAGAGCTTCGCCAAGTTCAGCGACCGCAAGGCCTTCATCTGCATGGACAAGGCGATAACCTATCGCGAGCTCGACGAGACGTCGCTTGCCCTCGGCGCTTACCTGCAAGGCCGGGGACTGAAAAAGGGCGCGCGCGTCGCGCTGATGATGCCGAACGTCCTGCAATATCCGATTTCGACAGTGGCCGTACTGCGCGCCGGCTATGCCGTGGTCAATGTCAATCCGCTCTACACCCCGCACGAGCTTGAACATCAGCTCAAGGATTCCGGCGCGGAAGCGATCATCGTGCTGGAGAACTTCGCATCGACGGTGCAGCAGGTGATCGGTAAAACCGACGTCAGGCACGTCATTGTCGGCAGCATGGGCGACCTGCTCGGCTTCAAGGGCGTGATCGTCAACTTCGTTGTCCGCTACGTCAGAAAGATGGCGCCGCCGTCATCAATCCCGGGCGCGGTCAAGTTCAACGACGCCCTTGCCGCGGGGCGCGACATGACGCTTGCCCGGCCCGAACTCGCGGCTGACGATGTGGCCTTCCTGCAATATACCGGTGGCACAACCGGCGTCTCGAAGGGCGCGACGCTGCTCCATCGTAACATTCTTGCCAACGTGCTGCAGAACGATGCCTGGCTGCAGCCGGCGCTGACGAAACCGCCGATGATCGATCAGATCTTCATCGTCTGCGCTCTGCCGCTCTATCATATCTTCGCGCTGACCGCGTGCTTCATGCTGGGGATGCGCGCGGGCGGCGTCAATCTGCTAATCCCGAATCCGCGTGACATGCCGGGCCTCGTCAAGGAATTGATGAAGTATCAGATCAACGTCTTCCCGGCGGTGAATACGCTCTACAACGCCCTTCTCAACGCACCCGGCTTCGACCGTGTCGATTTCTCGAAACTCAAGGTGTCGATCGGCGGCGGCATGGCCGTCCAGAAGGTCGTGGCGGAAAGGTGGCTGAAAACGACGGCATGCCCGTTGCTGGAAGGCTACGGCCTTTCGGAAACCTCGCCGACGCTGACCTGCAATCCCGCCGACAGCACCAAATTCTCCGGCTCGATCGGGCTTCCCATGCCCTCGACATACGTCTCCATCCGGGACGATAACGGCCAGGAAGCGCCGCTCGGCGAGCCGGGCGAAATCTGCGTCCACGGTCCACAACTGATGCCCGGCTACTGGAACAGGCCGGACGAGACCGCAAAGGTAATGACGGCGGACGGCTTCTTCCGTACCGGCGACATCGGCATCATGTCCGCGGACGGTTACACCCGGATCGTCGACCGCAAGAAGGACATGATCCTGGTCTCCGGGTTCAATGTCTATCCGAACGAGATTGAGGATGTGATCGCGAGTCATCCGGGCGTGCTGGAATGCGCTGTGGTCGGCGTCAAGGACGAGAAATCGGGTGAGGCGGTGAAGGCTTTCGTGGTGAGGAAGGATCGGAATCTCACATCCGAGGATCTCATCAAGTTCGCGCGGACACAGCTGACGAGCTACAAGGTGCCGAGGCGAATCGAATTCCGCGACACCCTGCCGAAAACCAATGTCGGCAAGATCCTCCGCCGCGCATTGCGCGACGAAGCCAAAGGCCCGGCTTAGCAATCATCTCTCCCGGAGCACAGGGTTCAGGAAAGCGCCTATTCGATCATGACTGATGCAAATCTCCCCTCTCCCGCCGATATCCTCGCCTTCTGGCGAGAGGCCGGCATGTCCAAATGGTATATCAAGAACGACGCGTTCGACGCCGAGGTGCGCCGTCGCTTTCAAAGGCTTTGGGAAGCCGCTCGGGATGGCGAACTCACGGGATGGGAGATGACCGACGACGGCGCGCTGGCGCTCGTCATCGTGCTCGACCAGTTTCCGCGCAACATGTTCCGGGGCGACGCCCGGACCTTCTCGACCGACGATCAGGCGCTAGCCGTCGCCGTTCGTGCCATTGCAGGCGGCGCCGACACGCGCATAGAGCTCGACCTTGTCGAGTTCCTTTATATGCCCCTCATGCATTCCGAGCGGCTCGCGGATCAAGACCGCTGCATTGAGCTATTTCGCGCCCGCGGCCGACCGGACAACCTCAAATTCGCGGAAATCCATGCCGACATCATTTGCCGGTTCGGCCGTTTTCCGCATCGCAATCTTGTGCTCGGGCGCACGACGAGCGCGGAAGAGCAGACGTTTCTCGACGCGGGCGGGTTTGCAGGCTAGCGCGGTTTTGACTTTGATGGATCAAGGCCTGGGCGTTAGCGTTATATTTGAGACGTTTTCGCGATGTAGACCCGAAAGCGCGTTATGGAGGTACGGTGAACGGGTAGCCGTTGCTGTTTCGCTGTTGGAATATTGTACCTCCCTCCCTCCCCACGCTGCCATTCCATGGAGATTTGACGATGACCATCAAAGTTGGCGACCGCCTGCCCGATGCGACGTTTCGTATCATGACCGAGGACGGGGTCCAGACCAAAAGCACCGGCGACATCTTCAAAGGAAAGAAAGTAGCGTTGTTCGCGGTGCCCGGTGCCTACACAGGCACCTGTCATAAACAGCATCTGCCGAGTATTTTCGCTAGCGCTCGCGCCATCAAGGACAAGGGCGTGAACGAGATCGCCATTGTCTCGGTCAACGACGTGTTCGTCCTGAGCGCCTGGAAGCGCGATACCGACCAGCGTAACGAGGCGGTGTTCCTTGCGGACGGCAATGCCGAGTTCGCGAAGGCGATCGGCCTGGAGTTCGACGGCTCCGAGAAGGGTCTCGGCATCCGCTCGAAGCGCTATTCCATGCTGGTCGAGGACGGGGTGGTGAAGAAACTGAACGTCGAGGACTCGCCTGGCAAGGTCGAAGTCTCCGGCGGAGATACGTTGGTCGAGCAGTTGTAAAAATTGATGTCATGCGCGGGCATAGCCGTTCGAAGAACGGCATCGCTCCCGCTCGCTATGACCCGCGCATCCATCTTCTTCGTAGGATTTTTGAAATAGATTGCCGGATCAGCCCGGCAATGAGGGGTGACTTACTTCAGCCGCGCCATCGCCACGCCTTCGCGCGCAAGCTGATCGGCGCGCTCGTTCTCGTCATGGCCGGCGTGGCCCTTGATCCAGTGCCAGCGCACGTCATGAGGCTTCAGCGCATCGTCGAGCCGCTGCCAGAGGTCAGCGTTCTTCACTGGCTTCTTATCGGCGGTACGCCAGCCGTTCCGCTTCCAGTTGTGAATCCAGCCGGTGATGCCTTGCCGTACGTACTGGCTGTCGGTGGTGAGATCGACAAGCGCCGGACGCTTCAGCGCCTCCAGCGCCGAGATCGCCGCCAGCAACTCCATCCGGTTGTTGGTGGTATGCGGTTCGCCACCTTTCAGTTCTTTCTCGATCTCACCGAACCGCAGGATGGCGCCCCAGCCGCCGGGACCCGGGTTGCCTGAGCAGGCGCCGTCCGTGAAAATTGTGACATGCGGAAGCGCGGGCGAATTCACGCCACCAGCCCCGAGAGCGCGACGCCGTAGTCGCGAACGCTGCCCACACGCTGCTGGAAACGCAGCTTGCGGACGTATTCGAGCGGGTCTTTCGGTTTCACCAGCGCGCCGGCGGGCACGTTGAGAAAATCGACCAGCCGCGTCAGCAGAAACCGCAACGCGGCGCCCCGCGCGAGCAAAGGCAACGCCGCCTGTTCGGCCTCCGACAGCGCGCGCTCGCAATTGTAGGCGGCAAGCAGCGCCCGGGCCTTGGTGACGTTGAAGGAATGATCCGGCTCGAAACACCAGGCGTTGAGGCAGATCGCGACGTCATAGGCCAAGAAATCATTGCAAGCGAAATAGAAATCGATCAGCCCCGACAACCTCTCGCCGAGAAACAGCACGTTATCAGGAAACAGGTCGGCATGGATCACGCCAGCCGGCAGCTTCTCCGGCCAGTGTGCTTCAAGGTGGTCGAGTTCAGCCTTGAGAAAATCGTGCAAACCCTGTTGCACGGTATCGATGCAAGCTCCGGCCTGTTCGAACAGCGGCCGCCAACTGGACACCGACAGCGCATTAGCGCGGCTCATGGGGAAATCACCGCCGGCGAGATGCAGCTTCGCCAGCGCAGCGCCAGTCGCGGCGCAATGAGCGACGTTCGGCTTCCGTGGCCACACGCCCTCGAGAAAATCGATGATGGCGGCAGGACGCCCCGCGAGTCGGCCAAGCGTTTCGCCGCCGCGCGCCTTGACCGGCTGCGGACACACAATGCCGTGGGTCGCAAGATGACCCATCAAACCGAGAAAGAACGGCAGGTCGTCGATGGCGACGCGCTTTTCATAGAGCGTCAGGAAAAACGATCCGGAGGTGGTGTGCAGCAGATAGTTAGAGTTCTCGACGCCTTCGGCGATGCCCTTGTAGGACAGTATCTCGCCGATATCGTAGGCTTTCAGAAAATCCGCAAGCTCCTCGGCGGCGACGTCGGTGTAGACCGCCATCTCGTATCCTCGTTCCGGTCCCGGTCGTGCTACAGCGTTTTCGAGCGAAGTGGGTACCGGTTGGCGTGAAGAAAACGCGTCAAATCAGAATCATAGAGCCTCGCTTCTGATTCCATCAGAAGCGGAAAGACCTTAGGCGGCGTCAGGCCGCAGCGAGCGGGGCAGCGGGAAAAACTCGTTTTCTTCCGCAGCCGAAACCGTTTCCACCTCGAGTTCATAGCACGCAGCGAATGCGTCCATGATTTCCTCGACGATGACTTCGGGCGCCGACGCGCCCGCGGTGATCCCAAGGCTTCTGATGCCCTCGAACATGCTCCAGTCGAGATCGCTGGCGCGCTGCGCAAGCACGGATACTTTGCAACCCTCGCGCTCGGCAACTTCGCGCAGCCGCTGCGAATTGGAGGAGTTCGGCGCTCCGACCACGATCAGCGCGTCGACCACCGGCGCGACCTTCTTGACGGCCAACTGGCGGTTGGTGGTGGCGTAGCAGATGTCTTCCTTGTGCGGACCATGGATGTCCGGAAAGCGTTGCTTCAGTACCGCCACGATCTCGGCGGTGTCGTCGATGGACAGCGTGGTTTGAGTCACGAAAGCAAGATTACCGGCATCTTTCGGCGTGAATTTCTCGGCGTCCTCGGCGGTTTCGATCAGAGTCACCGCACCCGCCGGCAATTGCCCGACGGTGCCGACAACTTCCGGGTGATGGGAATGCCCGATCAGCAGAATCTCGTGACCGCGCTTGAAATGGATCGCCGCCTCGCGGTGAACCTTGGTCACGAGAGGACAGGTAGCATCGAGCGAAAAGAAATTGCGCCTCTGAGCGTCTGCAGGAACCGACTTCGGCACGCCATGGGCGGAAAAAACCACCGGCGCCTTGGTGTCGTCGGGGATCTCCGCGAGTTCCTCGACGAAGATCGCTCCCTTGGCGCGAAGGCTATCGACAACATAGCGATTGTGGACGATTTCGTGACGCACATAGACCGGCGCGCCATACAGAGTCAGCGCACGTTCCACGGTATCGATCGCCCTGACCACCCCGGCGCAGAAGCCGCGGGGCGAGCAAAGCACGATTTTAAGTTTTGGTTTAGCATTCATGAGACGATCCGGGCCGAATCATCCCACACCGGCGGGGCGGGAACGGCCAATACTTAAGAGATGACTTTGGACGGCTTTCGGGCGCTGTCAAGGCAGGTTCCGTAAACCAGGGATCGACAGAGCAAACCATTGCGCGGCCGACCTCCGGCAGCATATATAGACCCCAATTCCCGTCATCGTCGATGACCAAAAGGCTTTGCTCTGAGGGGTGGGCAAAGCGCAAAGGAGATTTGCCATGAGCAATGCACCGCTGATGCCGAAAGCGACTGCCGTGTGGCTCGTCGACAATACCGCGCTGTCGTTCGATCAGGTCGCCGACTTCACCAAGATGCATCCCCTGGAGGTCCGCGCCATTGCTGATGGCGATGCCGCCCAGGGCATCAAGGGCATGGACCCGATCTCCACCGGCCAACTCACCCGCGACGAGATCGAAAAGGGCGAAAAGGACCCGGACTACCGCCTCAGGCTCAGTGAGAGCAAAGTGGTGCTGCCACCGGCGGCCAAGAAAAAGGGCCCCCGCTACACCCCGGTGTCACGCCGCCACGAGCGGCCAAGCGCGATCCTCTGGCTCGTGCGCAATCATCCGGAATTGAAGGACGCTCAAATCATGCGTCTGGTAGGCACGACCAAAACCACGATTGCCGCGGTGCGCGACCGCACCCACTGGAACGCTTCGACTCTGACTCCGATGGATCCGGTGACGCTGGGGCTTTGCTCGCAGATCGAACTCGATTTCGAGGTGCAACGCGCGGCCAAGGAGAAGCCGACCGATCAGCAGTATGGCGGCGCTACCTTGCTGCCGGCGTCCGAGACCACCCGTCAGGACGGCGAATTCGAACCTACCGAAAAGCAGCAGGACGATCTCAACGTCGATGCCGTATTCGCCAAGCTGAAGACAATCGGCGGCAAGAAGGCCGAGGAGGAGGAGGAAAAAGAATAAAGCAGCTCAAGATTTTGCCGTTTCTCGGCGCACGCGAGTTCCGTGCGCGGGAAATGTCAGCGATCCAATCCGAACACTGCAACCTACCGGATATCGCTTCCATGGCTGAGACGGCCAACGGACAGGCGCGTCGCTGAATGGCCATTACTGCCCGTTCAGCATCCGCTCGGCAAGATCGCGGTGGGTGCGTTCTATCCGATCCGATCGCGTGGCGGCGACGTCACGATTTTTGCGGCAGGCAGTATAGGCTGCGGATCCCTGCGGTCCGCCCTGCGCCTGGCAATAGCCATCGTCATCGCTCTGGGACAGCGCGTTCGAATTGTGGCGCTCAAGATTAGCGCATCCGCCCAGTGACAGAGCGGCCAGGACAATGGCCGCGTGGCGCGTGGATGTCATTCGTCCTCCCATGATCGTCCCCCGACTGCCAGAGCTTGGAGCATGATCCCGAAAGGTGAGAACCACTTTCGATAAGATCGATGAGATCATGGTCAAATGAAAGGAACGCTTCAGCCTGATACAATGCGATTGAATGAGACTGAAGCGACTGTTCGAACCCGATTGCGGGGATTGTAAGTCCATCGAATATTTCGGCGGTGCTGTGACATCACGCGCCAGAATGCGGCGGCACGGGCGTCCCGATCGGCTTACCCTCGTATTTTCTCCTGGATATTCAGGGCACTTCCGAGAGAAAGGCTCCGTCGCCATGCAAGACGACGGAGCAGTACATCCGGGGCTGGACGATCGGGAGGATGAATCGTCCTAGTTGGAACCGGATGGAGGCATGTCACGAGGTGCTAGACTGGCCCTCGGGACGTGCGGTCACCGCATGGGAGACGGTGGTGTAGCGATGCTGCGGCAATCGGCCTTCCGGCGGTCAAGCCGGAGGCCGGGCTGCGCCAGCCAGGATCGTATCACTCGGCCGCGACGGCTGTTTCACCGATACGCGGATCAAGTTTACCGGTGCGGTAAAGCTTGGCCATTTCAGCCAATGGGATCACCTTGATCTTCGAGGCATTCCCGGCAGTGCCGAACTGCTCGAAACGCTCGCGGCAGAGGTCGCGCATTGCATCCATCGCGGGTTTCAGGAACTTGCGTGGATCGAATTCGCTCTTGTTGCTGGCCGCGACTTTCCGGAATACCGCAGTCATGGCCAGACGGCAGTCGGTGTCGATATTGACCTTGCGAACGCCATGCTTGATGCCGCGAACGATTTCCTCGACCGGCACGCCCCAGGTCTGCGGCATCTCGCCGCCGAACTTGTTGAACTCATCCTGCAGATGCTGCGGCACCGAAGACGAGCCATGCATCACCAGATGGGTATTGGGAAGGCGGCGGTGGATTTCCTCGACCACCTTCATGGCGAGAATGTCGCCGTCCGGCTTGCGCGAGAATTTGTAGGCGCCGTGCGAGGTGCCCATCGCGATCGCCAGAGCGTCGACCTTGGTCGCGCGGACGAAATCGACGGCCTGATCCGGATCGGTCAGCAATTGATCGTGGCTGACCGGGCCTTCGATGCCGTGCCCGTCTTCCTGCTCGCCGCCGCCGTGCTCGAGCGAGCCAAGCACGCCCAGTTCGCCTTCCACCGAGGCGCCGACCCAGTGCGCCAAGTCAACGACGCGGCGGGTGATGTCGACGTTATACTCATAATCCGCTGCGGTCTTGGCGTCGGCCTTGAGCGAACCGTCCATCATGACCGAGGTGAAGCCGTACTTGATCGCGGTGGCGCAGGTCGCTTCTTCATTGCCGTGATCCTGATGCATGCACAGCGGAATGTGCGGATACATCTGGTCCAGCGCGTCGATCATGTTCGCCAGCATGATGTCGTTGGCGTAAGAGCGTGCGCCCCGCGAAGCCTGCATGATGACCGGCGCATCGACGGCGGCCGCAGCCTCCATGATGGCAAGCCCCTGCTCCATATTGTTGATGTTGAACGCCGGCACGCCGTAGCCGTGCTCTGCAGCGTGATCCAGCAACTGTCTCAAAGTTATGCGCGCCATGTCGGTTCCCTCCCCATCTGGCTATCGTGAAAAGATGTCGCGTTTAGCGCGATCGTATTGTTGGCCACGCCCCGTCTTGACGCCGCCGGGGCTGGCGATTTCGGACATGCGATTTCACTCATGCGCGTTTCTTTCGCTCGATGAGCTGAAGGATGAGCGGCGTCAGGATCAACTGCATCGCGAGGTCCAGCTTGGACCCGTGGATGACGATAGAGTTGGCGCGCGACATAAAGCTGCTCGGAATCATCGACAGCAGATACGGAAAATCGATCCCGCGCGGATTCTTGAGGCGGATGACGACCATCGACTCATCGGGCGTCGGTATCCACCGGGAGATGAACGGGTTCGAAGTATCCACCGTCGGCACGCGTTGGAAATTGATGTCCGTCTCAGCGAATTGAGGACAGATATAATTGACGTAATCCGGCATGCGCCGGAGGATGGTGTCGGTGACCGCCTCGGTGGAATAGCCGCGCGCATTTCGGTCGCGGTGCAGCTTCTGGATCCATTCGAGATTGATGACGGGAACGACACCGATCTTGAGATCCGCGTACTGAGCGACATTTACCTCGTCGGTCACAACGGCCCCGTGAAGACCCTCGTAGAACAACAAATCCGAGGCATCCGGCAGAGGCTGCCAGTCCGTAAACGTTCCAGGAGGAACACCGTGCAGCGCCGATTCCGCATCGTCGTGAACATAGTATCGCGTGTTGCCCGTTCCGGTCTCGCCATAGCTACGGAACACACCCTCAAGTTCGGCGAACAAGTTGGTTTCAGGACTGAAATGACTGAAGTGCTTGTTGCCCTTGTCCGATTCCTCGGCCATGCGGGTGCGCATTTCAGCGCGATTGTAACGGTGGAAGGCGTCGCCTTCGATGTAGGCCGCAACGACATTCTCGCGGCGGAAAATCTGCTCGAAGGTTCGCTTGACGGACGTCGTACCGGCGCCCGACGAACCCGTAATTGATATGATGGGATGCTTCCTTGACACGATATCAGCCCCTCAAACGCGAAACAGACCGCGGTTCCCGAACAACGGCGCATTCGCTTCCAGAGCGACGTCGGGGACCGTATGCATATGTTCGAGCCGCTGGACATTCTTGATCGAACCCATAATCAGCGGCACTCGCTGATGAAGGCTGTCGGGTACGATATCGAGAACCCGCTTTCGTCCGGTCGAAGCGCCGCCGCCCGCCTGCTCGACGATGAAAGCCATCGGGTGCGCCTCGTAAACCAGGCGCAGGCGCCCTTCCTCATAGCCGTCCCGAGCGTCTCCGGGATAGAGGAAAATACCGCCGCGAATAAGAATGCGGAAAGCCTCCGCGACGAGCGAACCGATCCAGCGCATGTTGAAATTCTTGCCGCAGGGGCCATCGGCTCCCGCAAGGCACTCATCGATATAGGCGCGAACCGGCAGGTCCCAGTGCCGCCTGTTCGATGCATTGATCGCGAACTCGTTTGCGTCCGTCGGAATTTGCACTGACGATCCGGTGAGCTTGAACACCCTGTCGGCTCGGTCAAGCGTGAAGATGTCGACACCCCGCCCGAGCGTGAGAACGAGAGAGGTCTGCGGACCATAGACAACGAAACCGGCCGCAAGCTGCGCACTTCCTGCTTGCCTGAAGGCCGCATTGACATCGGAAGGCGTCGGCATGATTGAAAAAATCGTACCTACCGACATGTTCGTGTTGATGTTCGACGAACCGTCCAACGGATCGAATGCAACGCAGATCGGCGCGGCCGGATTCAAAATATCCAGATCCGCCATTTCCTCGGAGGCAAGCGCTGCGATCGGCAGCTTGCCGAGAGCGTCGCGAATAATTTGATCGGCGCGAACATCAAGATCCTTTTGAATGTCCCCGTCGGTGTTGCGACCTTGTGCCTGTCCGGTGATCCCGGCCAACGCTCCGCGGCAGGTCAGATCGGAAATATCGACCGCAGCCCGCGCAAGCGCAGCTACTGCTTCCTTCACTGCCTGGCGGAGCGGATCCGATCCCGCCTCGCCATCCATCCTTTGCTGCAGTGTCAGCTCTTGGCTCATTCAGACTCCCCCTCGGCCGCAATCTCCAAACAGCCGATTTGCCGCTTTCCAGAGCATCGCGAGAATTGACTCGTTGCATGTAATAAGTACAATTTCAATATCCTTCATCGAGGCAAAAATTTTCTTATATGATCACGAAGCTTCGCGACGTTACAATTCGGCAGCTTCGTGCTTTGGCATCGGTTGCGGTAGGAGGTAGCGTCACTGCCGCCGCCAACAAATTGCATTTGACTCAACCTGCGGTCACGCTGCAATTGCGGAATCTTCAGCAACTCTGCGGACTGCCTCTGCTCCAGCGAACCAGCGACGGCATGGTTCTCACGCCTGCTGGACAGGAGTTGTACACGCTTTTCGAGCGCATCGAAGCTGCGATCGAAAGTTGCGCAACGTCGCTCGACATGATCACCGGTCGAACCGGCGGGCGCATATCGATCGGCGCTGTCAGTACGGCAAAATATTTTGTCCCATTTGCGATTTCCGCGTTTTCGAAGCTTCATCCGGGGATGGACATCAGTCTGACGATCGTCAATCGCCAGGACATACGTCAGGCTCTGCGCAGCTACGCGCTCGATTTTGCAATCATGGGCCACCCGCCTCCCGATATCGAACTGGACAGGCATTTGATCGGCGACCATCCGCATGTCGTCATCGCGCCGACAGGACACCGGCTTGCAAACGCGTCCGGGCTTTCGGCGGTCGATCTGGCGCACGAAAGGTTCGTTTCCCGCAAACCGGGCTCGGGTACACGATTCCTCATGGAACAGTTTTTTGAGAACAGCAATCTCGAGCCTCAGATCGGCATGGAGATGAGCAGCAACGAGACCATCAAGCAGGCGGTCATCGCCGGTCTCGGGATCGCTTTCATCTCGGCGCACACCGTGGCCGTGGAACTTAAGGAAGGCCGGATGATCACGCTCGACATCACCGGTCTTCCTATTATTCGGCAATGGTTCGTCGTCAGGAGAAAAGACAAGGTGTTGCTTCCTCCGGCGCAGGAAATGCTCGATTTCCTGGTCGAAAACGGCAGGCAGTTCCTGCCGCAGGCGCCGCTCGGCCACGGCGGCACTGATCCGGGGCCTGCGCCGGCCAGGTGAATCGGCCCGGCAGGTTCGCGGGTGAGAAACCACCGCGCGATCTTGACGCAAAATGCGTCGGGTCAACGCATAACAGGATACTGAAACGGGAAAATGCATGCCAGACAATCTCGCGGCCGCGTAACAAGCGGTCCGACGTAAACAAGCACTAGCGCCTAGCATACGGCCACCGCACGCATGAGGGGTCAATTCGTCGCGCGCCGCGTTGCGCGGCTGGCGCATCGAAATTATAAGTCATTGAAATGATGGTCGGAGTGGCAGGATTTGAACCTGCGACCCCTGCGTCCCGAACGCAGTGCTCTACCGGGCTGAGCCACACTCCGACAAGACGCGGCTTATAGCCTTGGGTTTCGCGCACCGCAAGAAGCTGAATTGAGAACCGAAACCGCTATGACCGTGGACCTGACAACGCAGATTCGACCGGCCGGGGAGACCGCGACAGCCGCAGCCGCGCGGACGCTGCGCGACGGCGGGCTTGTCGCGTTCCCCACTGAGACAGTCTACGGGCTCGGCGCTGACGCCGCCAACGCGGAGGCGATCACACGGCTCTACCAGGCCAAGGGCAGGCCCGCATTCAATCCGCTAATCGTCCATGTCGGAGACCTTGCGGCCGCGAAACGGACCGCCCGGTTCAATGCCACCGCCCTCGCGCTCGCCGATGCGTTCTGGCCGGGTCCGCTGACGCTGGTGCTGCCGAAGGGCACTCGCTGCCCGGTGGCCGATCTTGCCACCGCGGGCCTCGACACCGTCGCCCTGCGGGTTCCCGCTCATCCAGTGGCGCGCGCTATCCTGCGCGATTTCGGCGGCGCGGTTGTCGCGCCCTCCGCCAACCTGTCGGGCCACGTCTCACCAACGACGGCGGCGCATGTGCAAAGCGATCTCGCGGGACGGATCGACCTCATCGTCGACGGCGGACCGGTGGAGGTTGGCATTGAGTCAACCATCATCGGCTGTTTCGATCGGCCGGCGTTGCTGCGCCCCGGCGGAATTCCGCGCGCCGACATCGAGCGCGTGCTGGGCCACACTTTGGCCTCGCCAGATCCCGGCGCGGCCGCTGGACGGCCGCTGGCGTCAGGAATGCTGGACTCGCACTACGCACCACGCGCCCGGATGCGGCTCAATGCAGCGAACCTTACGCGCGGCGAGGCGCTACTGGCTTTCGGTCGGGCCGATCTGTCGGGTGTCGACACCGCGGCCGCTGTGATAAATCTGTCCGAACGCGGTGATCTAAAGGAGGCCGCCGCCAATCTTTTCGGCTGTCTTCGCGCCTTAGACACCAGCGGTGCGCGGACCATCGCGGTGATGCCGGTTCCCGACGAGGGGCTCGGGGAAGCCATCAACGACCGGTTGCGCCGCGCCGCCGCCCCGAAAGGCTGATGGACGTGCCGATCGTCAGGCCAGAATTCCTGCAGCCGCCGTTGTCGCCCGATCTGATTGCGCGCCTCACGGCCATCGTCGGCGACAAATATGCCGTGACCGACGCCGAGGAACTGGCGCAATACCTCACGGAGGCCCGCAACCTGTTTCATGGCCGCTCTCCGCTGGTGCTGCGTCCCGCATCGACGGCAGAGGTATCGGCGATCTGCAAGCTCGCGAGTGAACATCGGATCGCGCTGGTCCCGCAGGGCGGCAACACCGGTCTCGTCGGCGGACAGACCCCGCACAGCGGCGAGGTCGTGGTGTCGATGCGGCGGATGGACCGAATCCGCGAAGTCGATACCGCCTCCAACACAATGACGGTCGAGGCCGGCGTTATCCTGCAGACAATCCAGCGGCGCGCGGACGAGGCCGATCGTTTCTTCCCCTTGTCGCTCGGCGCCGAAGGAAGCTGCACCATCGGCGGCAATCTCTCGACCAATGCCGGCGGCACCGGCGCGCTGGCGTATGGCGTGGCTCGCGACATGGCGCTCGGGCTCGAGGTGGTGCTGGCCGACGGGCGCATCCTCAACGGTTTGTCCAAGCTGAAAAAGGACAATACCGGCTACGATCTGCGCAACCTGTTTATCGGCGCCGAAGGCACCCTCGGTATCATCACCGCCGCGGTCGTGAAGCTGTTCTCGAAACCGCGCTCGGTGCAAACCGCTTTCGTTGGCCTGAAATCGCCGGCCGACGCTCTGAAACTGCTGGCCATCTCTCAGGCCGAAGCGGCCGGGAGCCTGACAAGTTTCGAACTTCTTGCAGAGATCTGCGTCGACATCTGCCTCAAGCACGGCACCGACATCCGCGATCCGCTCGCTTACCGCCATCCCTGGTATGTGCTGATGGAAATCTCATCGTCGCGTGACGATGCGGCTGCGACCGTTGAGGCCGTTCTCGATCGGGGCATAAGGAACGGCTTCGTCGGCGATGCGGTTCTTGCGGCCAGCCTTCAGCAGCGAGCGGCGTTCTGGAAGCTGCGCGAGACGATCCCGCCGGCACAGAAACGGGAGGGCGGCTCGATCAAGCACGATATCTCTGTGCCCGTCGCCGCCGTACCTGCCTTCATCGCCGAGGCCAATATCGCCGTGGCAAAGCTCATTCCGGACGCCCGCCCGGTCCCGTTCGGCCATCTTGGAGATGGCAACATCCACTACAATGTCAGCCAACCCGTGAGCGGGATGACGACACAGGAATTTCTCGCCCGGTGGCAGGAGGTCAATGCCGTCGTCTTCAAGATCGCGCTGCGGATGGGCGGCTCGATTTCCGCTGAGCACGGTATCGGCGTGCTGAAGCGCGATGATCTGCCCGGCGTGAAGGACAAGACGGCAATCGAAGTGATGCGCGGCATTAAGGCGCTATTCGACCCTCTCGGCATCATGAATCCGGGCAAGGTACTGTAGGGGTTGGAAAACGGCAGCTTTTTTGAAATGGCGCAATGGCCACGAAATGTTGCTTTCCACGTCAGAACAGCGAGCCCTGACCATCGTCGCTTAAGGTTGCGGACGCAGCCTTGCGAGCCGCTGGCTTCTTTGCGGCCTGCTTCGCCTCGCTTTCCAGTTGCTCTGCTGAGATTGGCATAATCAGTTGCTCATCGTCGTGGACGACATGGTTCACGCGCGCCGACACCTCATGCCAGACGAATTCGCCGTTTTCCGGCGCGCGCAGCAACAGCGCAGCCTCTTCGGATTCGATAGCGGCGCCGTCGAGCCAGCGCGCGTGATCCGCAGGCGCGATCGTCACCGGCGCGCGCGGATGCAAGGTCGCGAGATTGCCGCGCGCCGCCACGGTGACGATGGCGACCGTATCAAGCTCTTCGCCGTTCGGCCCGACCCAGGTCTCTGCAAGGCCCGCGAACGCAATCAGCCTGCCATTGCCCGGCCGGACGAAGAACGGCCGCTTTCGCTCTTCCGATTGATGCCATTCGTAGTAGCCGTCGGCCGGAAGCAGGCAGCGACGTCGTTTCATCGCGTTCTTAAAAGAGGGCTTGTCCAGTACCGTCTCGGCGCGGGCATTAATGAGAAGCGCGAATTGCCGGGGGTCCTTGACCCAGGCCGGAATCAGGCCCCACCGCATGAGACGGAAGCGCCGGGCATCATTCTCAAGGATGACGACAGGAACCGGCTGGGTCGGCGCAATATTGTACCGCGGCGGGAAATTCGGCTGTTCGGCGTACCCAAAAACCTGACGCATCGCCTCCGGCGGCGACAAGATCACATAGCGCCCGCACATTTCATCGTCCCAACAGATGCGACATTCAATCCGTTTTAATATCGGAGTCCAACACTGGGACGAATGACATCGACGGCCAACGAATCACCCTTCTCTCCAGCGATCGCGACGCAAACCGACCAGAACGGGGCGGGCAGCGCGGCCGCGCTGGCGGCCGCCAATATCAACCCGCAAAGCGGCCTTGCGACTGACTATCTCAATCACTTCAACGAAGCCATCATGTTGCTGGAAATGATACCAGACATGCCCGATTGCGTGGAGGATTTCCTAAATTGGCGACCCTTGACCTACCGGGAGCATTTCATGGCCTCGAATTTCAAGGCACGCGAGCAGGCGATCCAGGCTTATGAAAATGCCAATCCCGACATTCGCGCCAAATTCGATAAGCTGACTGCCACCATGACCTCAATCCTGACCGCAGTGGCTTCGGCGATGAAGGAGGTTCGCCAGCACGAGACACGCGCCGCGCTTGCGACCCAGGCGGTCGGCTGGATCAAGCCGATGGTCATGCGGGCCGGCGGCATCATCAATGGTCAGGGTGGCGAAGCCGATGTCGATTACATTATGAGCCACTGATGCCTCCCGCGCGTCAGTTTCCGCAACTCGCCGTCAGCGCCGCGATCTTCCGCGACGGCAAGATTTTGCTGGTGCGCCGCGCCCGGCCGCCCGGCAAGGGCTTGTACTCTCTACCCGGCGGACGAATCGAATTCGGCGAGACCGTCGCTGGCGCGCTACATCGCGAGGTGGCGGAGGAAACCGGGCTCACGATCGAGATTATCGGTCTCGCGGGCTGGCGGGAGGTGATGCCGACTCGGCCCGGCGACGGGCATTACATCGTGATGTCGTTCGCGGCCCGTTGGATCGCAGGCGACCCCATCCTGAACGACGAACTCGACGCCTTCAGTTGGGCCGCCCCCGAGTTGCCAGGCGAATTGCGGCTCACCGAAGGTCTGCAAACCATCATCGATTCCGCACGGCGGCTCGTCGGGGTTTGAACCGGCGTTGAAAGCCCTGTGCAGATCGTCCCGCCTTGCTTCCATCGCATTGAAGGGGCATATCACGGCGGATCCGGGCCTCTTCATGCGTAAATCGGTTTTAGCGGTTGTTCTGGTGGCTGCGATCTGTGGCGCGATGCCCGCGCGCGCGCAGGACGGGGCCGCGCCCTTTGACGCCGATCTACAACGTCTGGCCGAAATCCTCGGCACGCTGCACTATCTTCGCGACATCTGCGCCGCCAACGACGGCGCGAAATGGCGCAGCGAAATGCAGGCCCTGATCGACGCCGAAACGCCCTCAGGCGAACGCCGCTCCAGGATGATCGCGGCCTTCAACCGCGGCTATAACTGGTTCCAGCAGACTTACCGGGTATGCACGCCAGCCGCGAATGTCGCAATCCGTCGGTATGTCGAGGAAGGCGCAAAAATTTCCCGCGACCTGACCGCCAGATACGCGAACTGATCCTGCCGCCGGGATTGCGCGTCAAATGCGCCAAGGCGCGTTAACCTTTCCTAAAGAACTGGCTGTCCGGCCCCGAATCGCGTGCTAAACCACGGCCGTTAAGCGCTTCATCTCGTCAGACGCTCCGGAATTTTCATGCGCTATCCATTTGCATTCAGCCCGGCCCGCGATCTGCCCGATCATGAGCAGAAGCAGGCTGCGCTGAGCTACCTCAATGAAGCGTGGGCCGAGGCGCGGCACGACGGTGTCGATGGCGATTGTCTGGCGCAGGCCAGCCTGTTTGCTGCCTTCGCCGAACTTGTCGGCACCTATGGCGAGGATGCCGTGGCGACGTTCGTCGAAGGTCTTGCGGGCCGCGTTCGCAACGGCGAGTTCTCGATCGCGCTGGCGAAGCAATAAGCCCAGCTCCAGCCATCCTTTGATCGAGAATGACCTTATCCGAAAACCGGTATCCACTTTTCGGGATCATGCTCTAGAACCGATCGACATTCAGGATTCCCAATCGGTTTGATCGCTGATTCATAGAGCTCCGTGATTCGTCACGGAGCAGATCATGGCGGCGAAGCGATATGAGTTGACCGATGCGCAATGGGCGAGGATTTCGCCGTTGCTGCCGGGTAAGGCGGGCGACCCTGGACGCACCGCCGCGGATAACCGTCTGTTTGTGAACGGGTGTTTGTGGGTCTTACGGTCGGGCGCGCACTGGTGCGACCTGCCGGCGCGCTACGGCAA